>JAUYTB010000224.1 GCA_030695305.1 Bacteroidales bacterium | reverse complement strand
TTTCAATCCTCAAATCAAGTACAAACAGAGTGGAGAAGGTCTCCCTTACAATTATTGAGGAGTATTAATCATAAACAAAAAATTACTATCTTCGCGCCTTACAAGAAAATAACCAAATAAAATAATTTAAAATGGCAGTTCTCGAGAAGATCCGCGTTAAAATGGGTGTCTTTATCACCGCGATAATAGGCCTTGCCCTTCTATCATTTATTCTTGACGCAGACACATTACAGTCGGCATTATCTATGTTCTCTTCCAAGTATGACGTTGGAGAGATGAATGGTAAAGCCATTTCTTACCAAGATTTCCAAAAGCGGGTCGAATATTTTTCCCGGGTAAATCAATTAATGACAGGTTCGGCTGCTCTTGATGAGAAGAGCTCGGAGATGGTTAATCAGAGTGCCTGGCAAGATCTTTTGAGCGATAATGTTCTTATCCCAACAATTAAGGCCGCAGGTATAGCTGTTGGAGAGGAGGAGCTTTTTGACCTTAGTCAGGGATCATCAGTATCTCAGGTCCTTTTGCGTGAACAAGCGTTCATAGGCCAAGATGGACAGTTTGACAGAAACCTTTTGGTTCAGTTCATCCGTGCAATTCCTCAGGATAACACCGGTAATCTGGCTACTTACTGGGATTACTTAGAGAAGAATATGATTGTAGATCAAATGGTTGGCAAGTATGTAACCCTTTTGTCAAAGAGCAATATTCAGAACCCTGTAGAGTTGAGAAGGGCTATTGAAGACAATAATATTACCTCTGATGTTTCGTTTATAATTCAACCGTACGGATTTGCAGAGGATACAACTATAACAGTTTCAAGAAAAGAGGTAAGAGACTACTACAACAAGCATAAGCACAGCTTTGAGCAAGCGGCTAGCAGAGATATTGAGTATGCCGTTTTTGAAGTTGTCCCATCTCTTGAGGATGTAGCGGCTGCAGAAAATGAGATTGAGAAGATGATGGAGGAGTTCTCTACAACAAATAATATGAGAGGTTTTCTTGTAAGAAACTCGGATAAACCACTTGATACTTACTTCTACAAGGCGGGAGAGTTGGCATCAAAGTCACCTGTACTTGACAGTTTTGCTTTTAAGGCAAAGGTGGGAGAGGTGCTGGAGCCATTTAAAGAGGGAGATCTGTTTCGTGCAGCGAAAGTAATGACTACTAAGCAGATTCCGGACTCGGTATTTGTTCAGCATATATTACTTCTTAATACAGACAGAGCTGCTGCCGCTAAGAGTGCAGACAGTCTGATGGGTGTTCTTACCAAGGGTGCCGACTTCTCACAGGTTGCCGCTCAGCACTCGCTAGATCAGAACCCGAATGTTACTCCCGGAGATTTAGGATGGATGACACAAGCAACAATGATTCCTGGTTTTGACACATGTTTTGTTGCACCTGCAGGTAAGTTATTTACTCTTGAGACAACCTATGGTCTTCATATCCTAAAGGTGACAGAGAGGACAAAGCCTGTTAACAAAGTTCAGCTTGCGGTTTTTGAAAAGTCGGCAGTTGCAAGCAGAGAGACTTTCCAAACATACTATTCGCAGGCAAATGAGCTGGCATCAAAATCAGACGGAAAGATTGAAAACTTTAATAAAATAACACAGGAGATGGGTATCTACCCTATGCCTGCATACAACATAGCAGAGGGTGCCAAGAGTATAGCAAACTACTCTAACGCCAGAGAGATAACAAGATGGGTTTATCAGGCATCAAAAGGCGATGTTTCTCAGATAATTTCACTTGATAATAAATACTTCTTTGTTGTTGCTGTTACTCAGGTAAGAGAGAGAGGCGTTCCATCAGTAGAGAGCATAGAGAAAGAGTTAGCCAAAGTTCTGAGAAAAGAGAAGTCAGATCTAAAGATGCTTGCTTCTGTTAAAGAGCAGGTTGCCGGTATGTCATCACTTGAGGAGATGGCAGATAAACTTGGTACTACTGTGAGCAGACAGACAGGTGTCTCTTTTGGTGCTCCTGGTGCACAACAGTTTGACCCTAAATTTGTTGGTTTTGTTGCCGGTGCTCCTCTAAACACACTTGTAGGTCCTGTTGCAGGAAATGTGGGTGTATATATCTTTAATGTGGACTCAAGAGATACAGGAGCATTCTTTACTGAGGATGATGCCAAGGCATCCAAGAATCAGGCATTCGGTTACCAGATTCAGATGATACCATCAATTCTTGAAAAGAGCGCAAAAGTTAAGGATAACAGAGCAAAGTTCTTTTAGAAAGAAGCATCTAAAAAGATTAAAAAGAGTGACCATAATTGGTCACTCTTTTTTTGGGGGGACACCTTGGCAAGGGTTGTGGACTTTGACGACTTTTGTGGCTAAATAGAGTTATTTCCCGCTTTGGCAGAGTTTGATGTATATGTGAGTGAATCAGATAGATATAAAACGCAGTTTTCCAAAATTGGAAAATTGGCATTTGTATATATCATCATATTAATTAGTTACCTCAAACTCTGGCAAAGCGCCTCCCAGGAATGCCAATCTCCCCACGGGCTGAATAATAAACCCTTAGCACAAGTAGGGCAAACTCAGCCGCCGTTAATTCATTTCCCAAGCAATTCTCACAGCAGGATCATTCTCACAGCAGGATTATTCTTACCCAGCCGGCTAACAAACAACCCCTAATCACAAGTAGGGCATACTCAGCCGCAAGTAGCGAACTTGTGAGCGGATGAGGATTGTACATGCCCGTTGTGATTAAGGGGGTTGTATAACAGCCGGCTGCGTAAATAGGAATGATCTGCTGTGAGAATTTGCGATTCGAGGATGGACGTTGCCCGTTGTGCTAAGGGGTTTATAAGCCCGTAACGTGTAATGCAAGCGTTCCTGCTGTGAGAATCCACATTTGCATGCAAGGTCCACAACCCTTGCCAAGGTTAAACATTAAACCGGAAGTGCATTATATCTCCATCTTGTACTATGTACTCTTTACCCTCAACGGCCATTTTACCTGCATCTTTACAGGCGTTTTCGCTGCCGTATTTTACAAAATCGGAATACTTTATAACCTCTGCGCGAATAAAACCCTTTTCGAAATCGGTATGGATTACACCGGCTGCTTGTGGTGCCTTGAAGCCCTTGGGGTAGGTCCATGCTCTTACCTCCTGGACTCCGGCAGTAAAATAGGTCTCCAGATTAAGAAGTGAGTAGGCAGACCTTATGAGGCGGGCAACTCCAGATGAGGTTAGTCCAATTTCGTTCAGGAACATCTCCCTCTCCTCAAATGTGTCAAGCTCTGCAATCTCTGACTCAATTTTTGCAGCCACAACCAATAGTTGGGCCTCTTCATCTTTTATAGCCTCTCTTACACGCTCTACATAATCATTTCCATCTTTTGCAGAGGCTTCGTCTACATTGCAGACATAAAGTACAGGCTTGTTGGTAAGAAGAAAGAGCTCTTTTGCCATCCTGTTGTCATCTGCGTTGTCAAACTTGACTGTCCTTGCAGATTTTCCCTGAACCAGCGCCTCTTTGAACTTAACCAAAATATCATACATCCGTTTGGCACTCTTATCGCCGCCGGTTTGTGCCATTTTCTGTACCTTGTTTATACGGCTCTCTACAGTATCCAGATCTTTTATTTGCAACTCAGTATCAATTATCTCCTTATCCCTTACAGGGTTAATATTACCATCTACATGCACAATGTTCTCATCGTCAAAGCAGCGCAGAACATGAATAATCGCATCTGTCTCACGAATGTTTCCAAGAAACTGGTTACCAAGACCCTCTCCCTTGCTGGCCCCCTTGACCAATCCGGCAATATCTACAATTTCTACAGTTGCCGGAACAACACGCTGAGGTTTAACAAGTTTCTCTAAAACCTGTAACCTTTCGTCAGGAACAACTGTTGAGCCTATATTGGGTTCTATTGTACAAAAAGGGAAGTTTGCAGATTGTGCCTTACCCGAACTTATGCAATTAAAGAGTGTCGATTTGCCTACGTTGGGAAGACCAACTATTCCACATTGAAGTGCCATTACCTTATATTTTACTTATAATTATTAACTACTGCTTTTTTGAGGGTGCGAAATTAGCAAAAAAAGGGGGATAAATCTAAAATCAGATAATATATGCTTAATATCAGATATTTGTACTAAGCAGACAGTGCGCAAATGGATAAATCACAATACTTTTGTGTAAAGAAGATTGGGATATGAGATGGGTTATTTTATCAAAGATTATAATTACTACAACCGTTATATTCTCTCAAGCAGATAATTTCGCTACTGCAGATAGGTTCCCATCCGCAGATAATTTCGCATCTACAGAGAGGTTCCCATCCGCAGATAATTTCGCTTATGCAGAGTCCCAATCCGGAAAATTGGGCTTCTACAATAGGAGGAGTGGCGGTACGGGTTTGGTTAATGAGATTGGCTATACGGTGATTTTCTGGAATCTGGAGAATTTCTTTGATACCAGATTTGATGAGGGGAGAGAAGATGGGCACTTTACGCCAAGTGGAGAGATGCGATGGAGCAGAAGCAGGTTTATAAAGAAGAGGAACGGGATAGCAAAAACAATTATTGATATAGGTGTAAAACACCAAAAAAACATTGATACTTGGGGTTTTCCTGCTCTTATAGGATTTGCAGAGATAGAAAACAGATATGTACTCAATCAGCTAATCTATGAGACACCACTTGCTATGGGCAGCTACTCTATTGTTCACCGGGACTCCCCGGACAGGAGAGGAATAGATGTGGCTTTGCTCTTTTGCAAAAGGCAGTTTCGACCACTTAAAAATAGCTTTATCAGAGTAACAACAGGAGGATTCAAAGGTGATGAGGTTATTGAGACGGATAAAGAAGATGAGGTTAATGAGACGGATAAAGAAGATGAGCTTATAGCGAATGTCAAAGAAGATGAGGTTATTGCGGAGGTCAACACCTATGTAACCAGGGAGATACTCTACTGTAAAGGGGTGTTGCACGACCTTGATACTCTGCATGTTTTTGTAAATCATTGGCCTTCTAAATATGGAGGAGAGAGGCGGTCTGCACCATATAGAGAGGCAGCTGCAGATGCTCTTGCCAGGGTATGTGACTCAATTCTAAAGAAAAACAGTAAGGCCAATATTATTGTGATGGGTGATTTTAACGACACTCCCGATTCCCGGTTAATAAAAGATTTTGAGCAGAGGAGCACACTAAAGGTTATGCGTAGTTATCATAAGAGGAGGAGCATCTTCTCCAAAGGTGAGCAGCTTATCAAAAACAGAGGTACAATTAAATTCAAAGGTGAGTGGGAGATGATTGATATGTTTTTTGTGTCGGATAATCTACAGGACAAAAATGAGCCGATATCTACAGATAATGAGCATTTTACTATATACTACGCCAACTACCTGATGGAGAGGGACAGGTTTTATACCGGCAACAAACCAAAAAGAACCTATATAGGGCCCAGGTATAATGGGGGATTGAGTGACCATCTGCCTATAATACTTAGGATTAACAGAAATTGGTGACCCTCTGTACGCATCATTTATATTTTCCTATCTTTGCCACATGTATGTAAAAGCAAAAAAAGCACTCGGACAGCACTTTTTAAAAGATCTGAGTATTGCCCGGCGTATTGTGGATGAACTCACAATTCCGGAGAGCAAAGTGAAAGGCGAACCGGATACCATCACTAATGTTATAGAGGTGGGGCCCGGTACCGGTGTGTTAACGCAGTACCTTGTAAATGACAAGAGAATAAATTTGAT
Organism: Bacteroidales bacterium; assembly: GCA_030695305.1. GTDB lineage: Bacteria > Bacteroidota > Bacteroidia > Bacteroidales > UBA932 > Bact-08. Next base: position 574 of record JAUYTB010000224.1, on the reverse strand, counting down.
TCTGGCAGAGATAGACAGCGAGTCGGTTAAGTATCTGAAAATTCACTACCCCAATCTGGGCTCTTCTCTTATTGAGGGAGATTTTCTTAAAATGGATTTGACAAAATTGTTTGACGGAGATTTTATGGTTATCGGTAACTTCCCTTATAATATATCTTCTCAGATATTCTTTAAGGTGCTTGAGTACAGAGAGAGAGTGCCTCAGGTTGTAGGGATGTTACAGAAGGAGGTGGCCGAAAGACTTGCCTCTCCTCCGGGAAACAAGAGCTATGGCATTCTATCTGTCCTTTTACAGGCTTGGTACAGTATTGAGTACCTCTTTACTGTTGACGAAAACTCATTTATTCCCCCTCCCAAGGTAAAGTCAGCGGTCATAAGGATAAAGAGAAACACAAGAACATCACTGGGTTGCGATGAGGTGTTGTTCAAAAGTGTAATAAAGACAACCTTCAATCAAAGAAGGAAGACAATAAGAAACTCGATTAAACCAATTGCAGGTGGGGTAGAGCTACCGGATGATATCCTGTTTACCAAGAGGCCGGAACAACTCTCTGTCGAGCAGTTTGTAGAGCTT
>JAUYTB010000190.1 GCA_030695305.1 Bacteroidales bacterium | reverse complement strand
GAGCTCATCTGCCCTCTCAAATGATACGTTTTTCAATCTTAACAGCTATCTCGACCAAAATCAGCTATACTATTGGAGGGTTAAGTCGGCAGACATCGACGGTGCATTTACATACTCTCAAACATATAGCTTTATAACGGGAACTAAGAGAAGCTACTTTGACGGTGAGTACAAAGTTGCACAAGTTAATACAAAGGGCGTTAACCCATCAGAAATTCTCTTTATTGGAGATGGTTATATATCAGAAGATTATGAGGAGGGAGGGCTTTTTGATAAGGATATTGATGAGGGTATTGAGCACTTCTTTAGCATTGAGCCCTATAAGAGCTACAGAGAGTACTTTAAGGTTTATAAGCAGGCGGGATACTCAAGAGATAGAGGTGTAACACAAACAGATAAGAGCATCACAAAGAGCACAAAATTTGGAGTTGTATTTAAAGGGGGCTCCTCGATGGAGTCTAATAGTAGTGCTGTATTTGCACATGCAAAACTTATTAACGGAGTTGATGATATTAAGTTAAGGGATATCCTCATTAATCTGATTGTTAATGAAAACAGATATGCCGGAACCTGCTGGACATGGAGTGACGGAAAGACAATTGCAATCACTCCGGTCAATAGATCGACAAATATTAACTCTCATTATGGAAGCATTCTGCTTCATGAGGGTGGGGGGCATGGTTATGGAAGATTGGCAGATGAGTATGTAAGCTCTGCAAATTCAGGAAAGAGTATATCTGACGATGATAAAAAGAAGTTGCAGGAGCGTTTTACTAAAGGTTATGCAGCAAATGTAGATCTTACCGGAGATTCAACTCAGGTTAGATGGAAACACTTTATTCTGAGGGATGGTTATAAAGGGGTTGGTACTTTTCAGGGTGGCTACTACTATACATTTGGTGTCTGGAGGCCGGAGTCTTCAAGTTGTATGATATCCAATATGAGATACTACAACGCTCCTTCAAGGGAGGCAATCGTTAAGAGAATCATGACTACTGCCGGTATTGAATTCTCCTTAGGAACTTTTTTAGAGAAGGATATTGTTAAATCTCCATCCAATGCCATTTTGCTTCAAACTAAGAGCTTCAATCCACTTACATTTGTACCTCTTGCTCCACCTGTAATGGTAGAGTAGTACCTTGGCAAGGGTTGTGGACCTTGCATGCAAATGTGGATTCTCACAAAAGTTTTTAAGGTCCACAACCCTTGCCAAGGTAAAGAGGCTGCCTAATATTTAGACAGCCTCTGTTATTGAAGAAAAGAGAGTAAGGATCTACTCCTCTTTCTTACTCTTAAAGACTCTTTGGTAATCGTCCTTAGAGGTAACGATAATCTTTTCGAACTCTCTTGTTCCTGTTCCTGCCGGGATAAGATGTCCGCAGATAACATTCTCCTTGAGACCTTCAAGAGTATCAACTTTTCCAAATGTTGCTGCTTCGGAGAGAACTTTGGTGGTCTCCTGGAATGATGCAGCAGACATAAAGCTGTTTGTGCGAAGAGCAGCTCTTGTTATACCCTGAAGAACCTGGTTTGAAGTTGCAGGAATAGCATCCCTTGCCTCGACAAGTTTAAGGTCTCTTCTCTTTAATGTAGAGTTCTCTTCTCTCAGTTTACGAACAGTGATAATCATACCCGCTTTCAGTTCAGTTGAGTCTCCGGCATCAAGAATAACTTTTTTATCATAGATATCATCATTCTCTCCCATAAACTCCCACTTATCTACTAGCTGCTCAGGAAGGAATCTGGTATCACCCGGATCTACAATCTCAAGCTTACGCATCATCTGCCTTACAATTATCTCATAGTGTTTGTCATTAATCTTAACACCCTGCATTCTGTAAACCTCCTGAATCTCATTAACGATATACTCCTGAACCTTCGTAGGTCCTTGAATAGCAAGAATATCGGTAGGAGATATTGCTCCCTCTGAGAGTGGCATACCTGCCCTGATATAGTCATTTTCCTGAACAAGAATCTGTTTTGAGAGAGGAACAAGATATCTCATCTCTTCTCCTGTACGGGATTTGATGATAATCTCCCTGTTTCCACGCTTGATCTTACCCATCTGAACCTCTCCGTTTATTGCCGAAACAACGGCCGGATTTGAAGGATTACGTGCTTCAAAAAGCTCTGTAACCCTTGGCAGACCGCCTGTGATATCTCCGGATTTCCCAATAGCTCTCGGGATCTTAACCATAATATCTCCGGCTTTTACCTTCTTGCCGTTCTCTACCATAATATGTGCACCAACCGGAAGGTTATACTGACGTAACTCCTGTTTGTTCTCATCGAGAATACGGATAATCGGATTCTTTGATTTATCACGCGACTCAATAATAACCTTTTCTTTATGAAGAGAGTACTCATCAGCAGCCTCCTCACGGAAAGTAACACCCTCTATAAGATTTTCAAAGCTGATCTTACCGCCAATCTCTGCTATGGTAAGTGCATTATAAGCATCCCACTCGCAAATCTTGTCGCCCTTCTTAACAATGTCACCATTTTTGTAGAACAGCGTTGCTCCATAAGGAATATTGTGAGTAGAGAGAACAATTCCGGTATTGATATCTACCGTACGCATCTCTGCGGTACGCCCGATAACAATTTCAGATTTTTCGCCATTCTCAAACTCCTTAATAAGAGTTCTAAGTTCTTCAAATTCAACTCTTCCATCATATCTTGCAAGAATTTCATTTTCCGAAGCAATATTTGATGCTGTACCCCCTACGTGGAAAGTTCTAAGTGTAAGCTGAGTACCAGGTTCCCCGATAGATTGTGCGGCAATAACACCCACTACCTCTCCAATCTCAACCATCCTGCCTGTTGAGAGGTTTCTTCCGTAACACCTGCCACAAACACCTTTACGTGACTCGCAGGTAAGTACAGAACGAATCTCCACCTGTTCAATAGGAAGCGACTCAATAAGTTCTGCAATCTCCTCAGTAATCTCTTCTCCTGTGTCAATAATCTTTTCTCCTGTTAAAGGGTTGTAGATATCGTGGACAGATGTGCGGCCAAGAATCCTTTCGTAGAGTGACTCAACAATCTCATCTTTGTTCTTGATAGCAGTAGCAACAAGCCCGCGAAGAGTTCCGCAATCGTCCTCATTGATGATTACATCATGAGAAACGTCCACAAGACGACGTGTCAAATACCCGGCATCAGCCGTTTTAAGAGCTGTATCTGCAAGACCTTTTCTCGCACCGTGGGTTGATATAAAGTACTCAAGAACAGAGAGACCCTCCTTAAAGTTAGAAAGAATAGGATTCTCAATAATCTCCGCCGAACTTGATCCTGATTTCTGAGGTTTTGCCATAAGACCCCTCATACCGGATAGCTGACGTATCTGCTCCTTTGAACCCCTGGCGCCTGAGTGAAGCATCATATATACAGGATTAAATCCCTGTTTATCTGAAGCAATTCTCTTCTCTACAATATTGGTCAGCTTAGAGTTTGTAGAAGTCCATATGTCGATAATCTGATTATACCTTTCGTTGTTGGTTATCAAACCATTATTGTATGAGAACATAATGTTCTCTACCTGCTTGTAACCATCTTCTATGAGAGATGCCTTCTCCGGTGGAATAATTACATCCTCAAGATTGAATGAAAGACCACCTTTAAATGCCATTTTGAATCCTATCTCTTTAATATCGTCAAGGAATTGTGCAGTTCTGGCAACACCAGAAACCTTAAGAACATTTCCTATGATATCACGAAGAGACTTCTTTGTAAGAATTTCGTTTATAAAACCAACCTCGGGAGGAACTACCTGATTAAACAAGACACGCCCCACAGTGGTTTTAACCATCATATTTCCTTTAGAGAGATCCAGCATATCTTTTGGAATGCGAACTTCAATCTCTGTGTGAAGTGCTATTGTCCCTTCGTTATATCCAATAATAACCTCTTCCGGTCCATAAAACTTTCTACCTTCTCCTTTAGATCCCGGACGTAGCTTTGTTATATAATATAGACCCAACACCATGTCCTGAGAAGGTACTGTGATAGGAGCACCGTTAGCTGGGTTAAGAATATTGTGAGATCCTAACATAAGAAGCTGTGCTTCAAGGATAGCAGCATTTCCAAGAGGAAGGTGAACAGCCATCTGGTCACCGTCGAAGTCGGCATTAAAAGCTGTACAAGAGAGGGGATGCAGCTGAATTGCTTTTCCCTCTATTAATTTTGGCTGAAACGCCTGAATACCGAGACGGTGAAGAGTAGGAGCGCGGTTAAGCATAACCGGGTGACCCTTCATAGTGTTCTCCAGAATATCCCAGATTACAGGGTCTTTTCTATCAACTATCTTCTTTGCAGATTTTACAGTCTTAACAATACCACGCTCAATAAGTTTTCTGATAACAAATGGCTTGAATAGCTCTGCAGCCATATCTTTCGGAATTCCGCATTCGTGCATCTTAAGTTCCGGACCAACCACAATAACCGAACGTGCTGAGTAGTCAACCCTTTTACCAAGAAGATTCTGACGGAAACGTCCTTGTTTACCTTTAAGACTGTCAGATAGCGACTTAAGAGTGCGGTTTGCCTCTGTCTTTACAGCGTTGGATTTTCTTGAGTTATCAAAAAGAGAGTCAACTGCCTCTTGAAGCATCCGTTTTTCATTCCTGAGAATAACTTCCGGCGCTTTGATCTCGATCAATCTCTTAAGGCGATTATTCCTGATTATAACCCTGCGATAGAGGTCATTAAGATCTGAGGTTGCAAAGCGTCCCCCATCTAAAGGAACCAGAGGGCGTAATTCAGGTGGAATAACAGGAACTACCTTAAGAATCATCCACTCGGGATTGTTTATTGCCTTAGATTCACGAAAAGCCTCTACTACACTCAGTCTTTTAAGAGCTTCTGCCTTTCTCTGCTGTGAGGTCTCATTCTCTGTCTTATGACGAAGATCGTAAGAGAGCTGATCCAGGTCAATTCTTCCGAGCATCTTGTAGATAGCCTCGGCGCCCATTCCTGCCATGAATTTGTTTGGATCATTATCGTCAAGAAGCTGATTCTCCCTTGGAAGTGACTCAAGAATGCTCATATACTCATCTTCTGTGAGAAAGTCGTGCTCTTTTACCCCATCGGTTGCTTTTACTCCTGCCTGGATAACAATGTACCTTTCGTAGTAAATAATCGCCTCAAGTTTCTTTGACGGGATACCCAGAAGATATCCTATTTTGTTTGGAGTGCTACGGAAATACCAGATATGTGCTACGGGAACTGTCAGGGATATATGTCCCATCCTCTCTCTTCTTACTTTCTTCTCTGTTACCTCTACGCCGCAGCGGTCACAAATGATGCCTCTGTAACGGATTCTTTTATATTTACCGCAGTGGCACTCATAGTCTTTATACGGACCAAAGATTCTCTCACAAAACAGACCGTCTCTCTCCGGTTTATAGGTTCTGTAGTTAACAGTTTCCGGTTTTAATACCTCGCCGGATGATCTTTCGAGAATCTCTTCTGGAGAGGCCAGACTTATAGTGATCTGGTTGAAATTACTCTTTACCTTTATATCTTTCTTTGTAGACATATTATTCTGTTTCAAAGATTTGCAATTACAATAATGTGATTAGTCAAGGGTTATGCTAAGTGCAAGACCACGAAGTTCATGTAACAATACATTCAGAGACTCCGGAATACCGGCTGCCGGCATCGGATCTCCCTTGACAATAGCTTCATAAGCACGAGATCTTCCTGATACGTCATCAGATTTAATGGTTAGAATCTCCTGCAGAATATTGGCTGCACCAAATGCCTCAAGCGCCCAAACCTCCATCTCTCCAAATCTCTGACCTCCGAACTGAGCCTTACCACCAAGTGGCTGCTGAGTAATGAGTGAATAAGGACCAATTGAACGGGCATGCATTTTATCATCAACCATATGGCCGAGTTTAAGCATATAGATAACACCTACTGTCGCAGGTTGGTCAAACAAATCACCTGTTCCACCATCTCTAAGATAGGTCTTTCCATATTTAGGGACACCGGCCTGATCTGTAATTTCGCAGATCTCATCAAGAGTAGCTCCGTCAAAGATTGGTGTACTATATTTAGTACCAAGCTCTTTACCGGCCCATCCGAGTACTGTTTCATAAATCTGACCAAGGTTCATACGTGATGGTACACCAAGCGGATTAAGAACAATATCAACAGTTGATCCATCCTCAAGAAACGGCATATCTTCGTCTCTCACAACTTTTGCAACGATACCCTTGTTCCCGTGGCGTCCGGCCATCTTGTCTCCTACACGGATCTTTCTCTTCTTTGCAATATATACTTTGGCCAACTGCATAATACCGGTTGGAAGTTCGTCACCTATTGTAAGATTGTATTTGATCCTCTTAAGCTCTGCATCAAACTCTTTATGAGCTATTAAATAGTTATTTATGAGCTGTTTGATAAGGTTGTTTGTGCTTTTATCGGTAGTCCATTTTGTTGGATTGATGTTTTCATAATCGATCATATCAAGAAGATCAAGTTTGAAGTCAACACCCTTTCCAATAATCTCTACACCATAAAGATCTGAAATTCCTTGTGAACTCTTGTTCTGAAGCAGTGCAAAGAGTCTTTCAAGAAAGTTCTGACGAAGCTGACCTGTCTTTCTTGTAAAGTTCTCCTCTGCGTGCTGAATCTGGTTTTTTGAAACAGATTTACCTTTCTTTGAGTTCTCTTTTGCCACTCTTGAGAATAGTCTCTTATCGATAACCGTTCCTCTGAGAGATGGAGATGCTTTTAATGATGCATCTTTCACATCACCAGCTTTATCACCGAAGATTGCTCTTAGAAGCTTCTCTTCCGGAGATGGGTCACTCTCTCCCTTTGGCGTTATTTTACCAATTAGGATATCCCCCGGTTCTATGTTTGCCCCAATTCTAATTATACCATTTTCGTCAAGATCTTTTGTCGCCTCCTCACTTACGTTAGGAATATCTGATGTAAGCTCCTCCATTCCCCTCTTGGTATCTCTAACCTCCATTGTATATTCATCTACATGGATTGATGTAAAGACATCCTCTCTAAGTAATCTTTCCGATATAACAATAGCATCCTCAAAGTTATATCCCTGCCAAGGCATGAATGCTACTTTCAGGTTTCTGCCAAGAGCCAGCTCTCCTTTTTCTGTACCGTACCCTTCTGAGAGTATCTGACCAGTATCAACTCTCTCTCCCTTCTTAACGATAGGTTTAAGTGTTATTGATGTATTCTGGTTCGTCTTTCTATAGAGTGGTAACCTGTAAACGGTAATTTCCGGATCAAAGCTTACAAACCTCTCATTTTCTGTCATCTCATATTTAATGTGAATCTCACGGGCATCCACATAGACAACCTCTCCTTTACCTCTCGCGGTAATCTGTGTACGGGAGTCTTGAACTACATAACTTTCCAGACCTGTTCCAACAATTGGAGATTCAGGTTTGACAAGAGGAACAGCCTGCCTCATCATATTCGATCCCATGAGTGCCCGGTTTGCGTCGTCGTGCTCAAGGAATGGAATTAGTGATGCAGCAATTGATGCGATCTGATTTGGAGCAACATCTACAAGGTGAACATCCTCTTTTCCAACAACAGGATAGTCGGCTTCAAAACGACATTTGATTCTATCGTCCAGGATTGCACCCTGACTATCCAGATGTATATTGGCCTGAGCCACCATCTTCTCCTCCTCCTCCTCTGCACTCATGTAAACAATACCCTTAACAGTCATGTCAACTTTACCATCCTCTACCTTACGGTATGGAGTCTCAATGAAGCCAAGCTCGTTAATCCTTGCATAAACGCAGAGTGATGATATAAGACCAATATTAGGACCCTCCGGGGTCTCTATCGGACAAAGGCGACCATAGTGCGTGTAGTGAACGTCCCTCACCTCAAATCCTGCTCTGTCTCTTGAAAGACCACCAGGTCCCAGAGCCGAGAGGCGACGCTTGTGTGTCATCTCTGCAAGAGGGTTGGTCTGATCCATGAATTGTGATAGCTGACTTGTTCCAAAGAACGAGTTTATAACAGAGGATAGAGTTTTGGCATTGATAAGGTCGATTGGTGTAAAGACCTCATTATCTCTCACATTCATTCTTTCCCTGATTGTTCTTGCCATTCTGGAAAGACCAACGCTAAATTGGTTTGCAAGCTGCTCACCAACTGTTCTTATACGCCTGTTACTTAGGTGATCGATATCGTCAACTATAGCTTTAGAGTTTATAAGCTGAATAAGATAGCGAATAATCTCAATTATATCTTGTTTTGTAAGAACTCTTGTTTCGTCAGAGATATTGATGTTGAGTTTGTGGTTGAGACGGTATCTTCCAACCTCTCCAAGATCGTATCGTTTATCCGAGAAGAAGAGTTTATCAATAACATCCCTCGCAGTCGCCTCATCTGGTGGTTCTGAGTTACGTAATTGACGGTATGTATAGAAGACAGCCTCTTTCTCTGAGTTAGTCTGGTCTTTCTGCAGTGTATTGTGAATGATTGCAAAGTCGTTGACATTTGCATCCTCTTTATGTACTAGAATCGTGCTCACTCCGGAATCTATGATAAGATCCAGGTGGTACTCCTCAATGATTGTCTCCCTATCTACGACTATCTCGTTTCTCTCAATATATACAACCTCTCCGGTATCTTCATCTACGAAATCTTCGTTCCATGTTTTTAGAACCCTTGCAGCAAGCTTGTTACCAAGGCATTTCTTAAGATTGTTCTTGTTTACCTTTATCTCGTTAGCCAAACCAAAGATATCCAAAATATCTTTATCGCTCTCATATCCAATGGCTCGCAATAGAGTAGTAACAGGTAATTTTTTCTTTCTGTCGATGTATGCATACATAACATTGTTTATGTCAGTTGCAAACTCGATCCATGACCCTTTAAATGGGATTATTCTGGCTGAGTATAGTTTAGTGCCGTTAGCATGTACGCTTTGACCAAAGAATACACCTGGCGATCTGTGAAGCTGTGATACAACTATCCTCTCCGAACCGTTAATAACGAACGTACCCCTTGGAGTCATATATGGAATTGTTCCAAGGTACACATCCTGAATAACTGTATCAAAATCCTCATGCTCGGGATCTGTACAGTATAATTTAAGCTTTGCCTTTAATGGCACACTATAGGTTAGACCTCTGTCAAGGCACTCCTCAATGGTATAACGGGGAGGGTCTATAAAGTAGTCAATAAACTCAAGGACAAAATTATTACGTGTGTCCGTGATTGGAAATATCTCCTGAAATACTTTATAAAGGCCTTCGTTTTTACGATTTTCTGGTGTAGTCTCGAGCTGGAAGAAATCTTTGAAAGACTTCAACTGAACTTCTAAGAAATCCGGATAATCAAGAAGGGACTTAGAAGTCGCGAATGTAATCCGCTGATTAATAGTTTTGTGCGACATTGTTTTCGGATTGGTTGAAAATAAATAAAATAACGACAAAAAGGTTTAGAGCCGTATGGCTCTAAACCTGATGGTGTTCCCCGATTAACGGGATGTGGAGTTATTTAATTTCAACTTCTCCGCCCGCCTCTTCTATTTGAGATTTTACTTGTTCTGCTTCGGCTTTTGAAACTTTCTCCTTAACAACTGCCTTAGGAGCTGTATCAACTAAATCTTTAGCCTCTTTAAGTCCAAGACCGGTAATCTCTTTAACAACTTTAACAATTTGTAATTTAGCTTGTCCGGCTGAAATAAGAATTACGTCAAATTGAGTTTGCTCTGCCTCAACAGCAGCAGCTGCAACAGGTCCTGCAACAGCAACAGCTGCAGCAGCAGGCTCTATTCCGTACTCATCTTTAAGGATTTTTGCCAACTCCTGAACATCTTTAACAGACAGGTTAACTAGTTCTTCTGCAAATTTTTTGATATCTGCCATGGTTATATTTGTTTTTAAAATGATTAATTTTCTGTTACTCTTTTTCTGAAAGTGTCTTTACAATTCCGGCAATTTTACCACCACCGCTCGATTGGAGGGCAGAGATAACATTTTGTGCCGGTGATTGAAGCAGACCAATAAGATCACCAATGAGCTCATCACGGGATTTAATTCCAATAAGTGCTTCAAGTTGATTCTCACCAACATATGCACACTCTTGTACAAGCGCTCCTTTAAGGACAGGTTTTCCGTGCTCTTTCCCAAACTCTTTAATTAGTTTGGCAGGAGCATTTACAGTCTCTGTAAACATTACTGCTGTAGGACCTTCCAGAATAGGGAATATAGCTTCTGAATCTGAAGGCGCAATTTTCTCAAGAGCTTTACGAAGAAGGGTGTTTTTAACAACCATCAGCTTAATCTCTTTATCGAAGCAAGCGCGACGCAGCATTGCAGTTTTCTTGGCATTTAGGCCAGATATATCTGCAATATAGAAATTTGGAGTTTTCTCCAACTGTGCTGCCAGACTTTCAATAATTTGTGTTTTTTCCACTTTTCTCATAAAACATTAGTTATTTTATTCAGCAGCAGCACTGATTGTTTTACTGTCTATATTTATACCCGGGCTCATGGTCGATGAAAGAAAGATGCTCTTGACGTAAGTACCTTTAAGAGCTTGCGGCTTAAGTTTTATTACAGTATTCATAAGTTCAATTGCATTCTCAGCCAGTTTCTCCGGCTCAAAAGAAATTTTACCTATAGATGCGTGAACAATACCTTGCTTATCTACCTTAAAATCGATCTTACCGGCTTTTACTTCGGTAACAGCCTTTCCAACCTCCATAGTCACAGTACCTGTCTTTGGATTTGGCATCAGTCCGCGTGGACCCAAAATTCTTCCTATAGCACCAATTTTTGCCATAACGGAAGGAGTACACACAATGACGTCAACATCTGTCCAGCCATTCTTTATCTTTTCGATATAATCGTCCAGACCTACATAATCGGCACCTGCAGCTGTAGCTTCGGCCTCTTTATCGGGAGTACATAATACCAAAACACGGACTGTTTTACCTGTGCCATGCGGAAGAGTCACTACGCCACGAACCATTTGATTCGCTTTACGAGGATCAACACCCAGACGAATTGCAACATCAACAGATGCATCAAACTTTGTAAAAGAGATATCTTTTACGAGTTTACACGCCTCCATAAGCTTGTATTGCTTATCCGGATCGACCTTTGCGTATACTATTTTTTGATTTTTTGTTAGCTTACTCATTATCGCAGGATTTTTCTATTTAACATCTTCGGGAAAATCCCCGGTAACAGTTATACCCATACTACGTGCAGTACCCGCTACCATAGTCATGGCAGATTTTAGGGTAAATGCGTTCATGTCGGGCATCTTATCTGTAGCTATATCACGGACTTGCTCCCAGCTTACAGAACCTACTTTCTTGCGGTTAGGTTCAGCCGAACCCGACTGAATCTTTGCAGCTTCTTTAATCTGAATCGCTACCGGAGGTTGTTTTACGATAAACGTAAACGACTTGTCGCTGTAAACTGTGATAACAACAGGTAATACTTTACCTGCCCTATCCTGGGTGCGAGCATTAAACTGCTTGCAAAAGTCCATTATGTTTACACCCTTCGAACCAAGTGCCGGACCTACCGGTGGTGATGGATTGGCTGCTCCGCCTTTGATCTGCAATTTAATGAGAGCGGCAACTTCTTTAGCCATAATGATTTAATATTTATTCTTTAATTACTTGAACAAAATTCAATTCGAGAAGAGTTTTTCTTCCAAAAATCTTCACCATAACCTTGAGCTTTTTCTTGTCTTCGAGTATCTCTTCAACAGCTCCGTCGAATCCGTTGAAAGGACCATCTATAACCTTAACCGGCTCACCTATGATGAATGGTGTTATGTTCTCCTCCTCTTTATCTGCAAGTTCGTCAACACGACCAAGAATTCTGTTCACCTCCGACTGGCGGAGTGGAACCGGCTCTTTGTCCTTGCCTGACTTCTCTGTCAGAAAGCCCGAAACATGGGGAAGGTTACGGATAAGATGCTGAATCTCACCGGTGAGAGCTGCCTCAATGAGGATATAACCGGGATAGAAGATTCTCTCCATACTGACTTTTTTACCATTTTTAACCTGATAAATTTTTTCAGTAGGAATTAAAACCTGAGAGACATAGTCTTCAAGATTCAATCGCTTGATCTCGTTCTCTATATACTCTTTGGCTTTCTTCTCCTTTCCACCGGCTGCCCTTACGACATACCATTTTTTGGAAATTTCACTCATAATAAGACTAGTACAGCATATTGTAAATAAATGTCATAATGTTTCTGAACCCAAAGTCCATAGCAGATATGACTAAAGCGAATATCAGAGAGGCAACCATAACTACTATGGCTGAATTCTGAAGTTGTGCCCATGTAGGCCAACTCACTTTCTTTACTAACTCAGTGTACGATTCCTGAAAGTACAATTTTACCTTGTTCATTTCTTTATGATTGCGGTTTGAGACATTGGAAGCTGGTGCTCTTACCGGTTTACTTAACTTCCGGCACGTAACTGCCGGTGTTGCAGGGGCAGAGCGATTCGAACGCCCATCAACGGTTTTGGAGACCGCTATTCTACCCTTGAACTATGCCCCTTTGTAATAAGTTAGTCACCAAAGGGGTGACTAACCTGTAAATTGTTTTAGTCTAACAGCTCTGTTACCTGACCCGCACCAACTGTACGTCCACCTTCGCGAATTGCGAAACGTAGACCCTGATTAACAGCTACAGGGTAGATAAGTTCAACTGTAATAGTTACGTTATCTCCTGGCATAACCATCTCTGTTCCTTCCGGTAGAAAAATCTCTCCGGTAATGTCTAGAGTACGGATAAAGAACTGAGGACGATATTTATTATGGAAAGGAGTGTGACGACCACCTTCATCTTTCTTAAGAACATAGATCTCAGCTTTAAACTTAGTGTGAGGAGTAATGGTATTTGGCTTTGCAATTACCTGTCCGCGTTTGATATCTTTCTTGTCTATACCGCGAAGAAGAAGACCAACGTTGTCACCTGCTTCACCTCTGTCAAGAATTTTACGGAACATCTCAACTCCTGTAACTGTAGATTTTCTTGGCTCTTCTCCAAGACCGATAATCTGAAC
>JAUYTB010000205.1 GCA_030695305.1 Bacteroidales bacterium | reverse complement strand
CATCTCAAGATTGGATAGATCCTTTGCAATTGCATACCCATTTTCAATTGCAAACATAACAGATGTTATGTTCTCCCTCTTGTTTCTCAGAAGATCTTCCGAAGAGTAAGCAATTGAGACCCCGGGATAGTTCTCTACATATTTCCTGAATGCAGAGAGTTGATCTACAACATACTGTTTTGCAATTTCAAGAGATGCATCATCCCTCTCCTTTTGAGAGATAAATATTGCAAAAAGGGCCGCATCAAGTCCACCCTCTTTCATCATGGGAAATGTAACCTGTCCCTTGGTGACTCTGTATTCTGCATTGGGATTATTAATATGCAGAGCTGTATCATTATGGGTATCTATTGTAAGAAATCTCTTATGAATAATACTCGCCTGCTCTTCCAGAGCTTTTTGCGATTGTCTGACCCCCTGGCTCATAACAGGGGTTATAACCATCAGGGAGATAAAAAATGATAATAAAACAGTTGGAATAGTTCTCATATATATTGAAGTTAAATGCCTTTTTTTGCCGGTGATATCCACCAACCCATCTTTATGGCAAGCAGAACTATAAGTAGAGAAGCAACCAGAGCTGCAAGAAGAAGCCAGATACCAAGGCCGTTCATAAAGAGAACAGGCACAAAAGTTATTATAAGTATCTCAACAGGTGCAATCGGGAGATAGGCAAGTGCATAGTCATCCATCGCCTTACTCTCCATCTTAGGATCCACAATTCTTATAAGTGCTATCCCCATTGCCATTGTTCCTGTCCACCATCCCCAGGCAAAGATAGATCTCTCAAACCAGTATGTCTTACACAATCTGCGGCCGAGAATAAATGTTATGGTCCATACTACAGCAACCCCAACAACAATAAGCAATATAAGAGGTATGGCATACTTTACCACAACACTTAATTTTATCGATGCAACACCACACGCAACCAAGAGATCTGTAAAAGTTCCGCTGAGTCTGGAAGTCTGTACGGGACATATATAATCCGATACCTTTGTGGCATCAAAAATTTTCTTAAATATCAGACCCACAATAAAGG
>JAUYTB010000185.1 GCA_030695305.1 Bacteroidales bacterium | reverse complement strand
CAAGAAGAGCAAAGGTAAAAACCTGTGCCATAGGCCTGAACATCTTTCCTTCAATACCTGTAAGCGAAAGAATCGGAATAAAAACAATTATAATTATGAGCTGCCCGAAAATTGCTGAGCGGGTGAGTTTTTTAGTTCCTTTGAGGGTAATTTTATCAATCATTCCTTGCCGGTCTTCTCCCTGCAATTTCATTATCTCTGTGCTGTTGCGTGTTATTTGAAATGCAATAAACTCGACAATAATTACAGCACCGTCAATGATAATTCCGAAGTCGATTGCTCCCAGACTCATCAGATTTGCATCAACACCAAAAATATACATCAATGAAAGAGCAAACAAGAGACTTAATGGAATCACAGAAGCAATTACCAACCCTGAAAGAATATTGCCCAGAAGCAATACTACTACATAAATTACGATCAGACAACCCAGAATAAGATTTTCAGCAATAGTAAAAGTAGTTTTACCAATCAATGTGCTTCTTTCAAGAAAACCATTTATATGCACTCCAGCAGGTAAACTTCCTGAAATCTCCTCAACTCTTTTTTTTACATCGTTGATTACCTGATTTGAGTTAGCACCCTTAAGCATCATGACTTGTCCAAGTACTTTTTCTCCTTCTCCATTTGCGGTGATAGCACCAAAACGGGTTGAACTACCAATTTGCACAGTAGCTATATCGCTAATACGAACAATAGCGCCGCTTCTGTTGACCACCACGATATTACCCAACTCTTCTACCGAACCTACCAAGCCTTCGCTTCGAATAAAATAGCTCTGATTCGTTTTTTCGATATATCCTCCACCTACAATACTATTGTTCTTTTCAAGGGCCGAGTAGATTTCTTCGATGGTTATGTCCATCGCTTTAAGTTGATTCGGATTGATTGCTACTTCATATTGTTTCAAATATCCACCCCAAGTGTTCACTTCAACCACTCCGGGAATTCCTGATAACTGTCTCTTTACCAGCCAGTCCTGAATCGTCCTGAGATCAGTCGTTGAGTATTGATCCTTGTATTCTGGATCAACCTCAAGTATGTATTGGTATATCTCTCCCAATCCGGTTGAAATCGGACCCATAAAAGGAGTTCCAAAACCCTGCGGAATACTTTCTATAGCGGATTGAATACGTTCTGCTATTAATTGTCGTGGTAAATAAGTACCGATCTTATCCTCAAAAACGATGGTTACCACAGAAAGTCCAAACTTGGAAACCGACCTTATTTCAAGCAAGCCAGGCAGATTGGCCATTTCGAGTTCAACCGGATAGGTGATAAAGCGTTCTATATCCAGGGTGGACAAGTTTCGTGAGGTTGTAATCACCTGTACTTGATTGTTTGTTACGTCAGGCACTGCCCCAATAGGTATATTCAGCAAGGCAAATAGACCGAATCCAGCCATAGTGGCAGTTGCCAACAATACAATAAGTTTGTTTTGAAGGCTCGATTCAATAAGTTTGTTAATCATCTTAAATTATTTATTTATTATTTGATCGTATTGACTTTCTAATTCAGAATTAATCTTCAATTTATTCACTAACCAGTTCAATCCATGGCTCAATGTGTATTCCTACATGGGTGTTCCTGCCATAGGCATTCCTCAATTTCTCTTCGATGGAAGAGGCTATCTTGTGAGAAGCAGCAACCGTTAAATCTTTATCAACTTTTACATGGACTTCAATGGCAAAAAGATTGCCGATTTTTCTGGTTTTTAAGTTGTGAAATCCTTTGACTCCATTAGATTTTACTATCAATTCCGATATTTCTTTTTCTGTTTCCAGTGGAAGTGAACTTTCCAATAATTCGTTTATGCTTGGCTTAGCAATATCCCATGCAACTTTGGCTACAAAGAAACTAACTATGATACCTGCAACAGGATCGAGAACCCTCCATTTTTCGCCCAAAAAGATTGCTCCCGAGATTCCCAATGCAGTGCCTATGGATGAAAATGCATCCGACCGATGATGCCATGCATTTGCAATGACTGCCTGACTGTTTATTTTCTTTCCAGTTTTGAATGTGTACCAGAATAATAATTCTTTGCTTGCAATAGATATAATAGCAGCGTAAAGGGCAATAAAACCCGGCTGATCAAGAATTTCTCCATTTATAACACTTAACACTTTCTGCAACCCAGACCAGAAGATGCTGACTCCAACTGCTAATAAAGCAAAACTGATGAGCACGGTAGCAAAAGTTTCATATTTACCATGACCGTACCTGTGCTCAAAATCTTTCTCCTTATTTGAAATATTTACAAAAATAATTACGATTATGTCAGTAACAAGATCAGACAATGAGTGTACACCATCGGCTAACATAGCACCACTCTTCCCTAGATAACCAGCTATTATTTTTCCAACTGTTAACATAAGGTTCATGAAAAAGCCTACCCAGGTTACTTTGTTGATTTGACTGATTCTATCATCTGACTGTATCATATGCTATAAATTTTGTTTAGTTGCTGATCTTATTCGGGTATTATTTATGTTATTTTGGATCATTTCAAATCTACTTGGAAAAAGTTCTTGCTTTCTGCTTCGTATGGC
>JAUYTB010000174.1 GCA_030695305.1 Bacteroidales bacterium | reverse complement strand
TCCATAGTCCGGGTCCTCCCATGTATATTCTGAACAAAGATGTGATTATAACTGCACAAAATGTTGCAATGGGGCCAAAGAAGAGACCGGCATTCAATAGCATAACTGTTCTTGTATCAAATACAAGCCCCGGAATAAGAGTAAATGGAGATAGCATCAGAAGAACTCCTACTCCACCCAATATTATGCCGGAAATAACCCTGTCAACAACATTGTTAAAACGATCCTCTCTTGCCCAGATAATATCATATACCAGAGTAAATGCCAATAATATAGCAACATTCTGCATCAAACCTATCAGCATTTGGAAACTCATGATAACATCTCTATTATTTTATTAAATAACCCGTAAATAAACTGTAAATATACTAAAATGCTGAATAAACAAGTATGGAAAATTTGTGAGTGAACTCAAATGTCAAACAATTTGAGTCAGAACAATATTTTAGTTTTATTTTAAAGTTTTTATTGTTAAATTCGTTGTAGTATACTTTGTTGAAATAAAGTGTTTTGAAAAAGATTTTATCTATTGATGGCGGGGGTATTCGGGGAATACTGCCTGCTGCAATTCTAGCTCATCTGGAAAAAAGGTTACAGCTGGAGATGAGAGATCAGCAAGTAAGAATAGCCGATTGCTTCGATCTTTTGTCGGGAACATCTGCAGGAGGAATCCTTACCTGCCTCTATCTTGTACCTCAAGAGAGAGGGAAAACACCTTTAAGGCCTAAATACAGTGCAGATTACATACATCAACTCTACTGCACACTTGGACCTGTGCTTTTCAAAAGGCCATTCAGCTATCTGCTAAGATCGGGCTTTGGACTATTCAGGAGCCGATATAATGAAGATGCACTTTATGATTTCTCCAAAAAAATTATTGGAGATAGCTATATTTCGGAAGTTATGAAGGATTGCCTTATCACATCGTACGATCTTAGCAGTCGTAAAGCATTGCTGTTCAGCAGATATTCTGCGCATAAATATGGAGAAATGGCCGATTATAAACTTTGTGATATAGCCTGCGCCACATCTGCAGCACCAAGTTATTTTGTCCCTGCCCAAATTTTCGCTAAAGATAATGGGTCACGTCACCTTGTAGATGGCGGTGTCTATGCCGGAAACCCGGCAATGTGCTCACTGGTAGAGGCAATCAAATTATGGCCGCAAGAGAGTATCAGTAACTTTCGAATGCTCTCTATTGGTACCGGAAAGGTAATAAGGCCATATCAATACAACAGAACAAAACACTTCGGATATATCCATTGGCTTCACCCCATACTAGATATCCTGATGTCATCTGTCTCTGAAACTGTTGACTTTCAAATGCAGCAAATTTTTATGATCAACGGTGTGCCGGAAAAATACACACGTATAGAGCCGCCGATTCTCACTGCAGATATAAGAATTGACAACGCTTCCATAAAAAATATAGAAAAGCTTCAGTCTGCCGCAAAGAACTATATTGACCACAACTCACCTCTTTTTGATACTATTTGCAAATCACTGCTTCAGAATTAGAAAATAAAACTAAATTTTATTAATTTTACAGCTTTAATTTATGTATAACTTATTATCTGCCGAATGGTTATTGCTGTAGATTTTGATGGAACTATCGTCAAACATCGTTTCCCTGAGATTGGAGAAGAGATTCCTTTTGCCATCGACACATTAAAACTCATTCAGAGTGAACTTAAACATACCCTAATTCTATGGACTGTAAGAGAGGGTGATCTTCTGGGGGAAGCTGTAGCTTTCTGTAAAGAGAGAGGGCTTCAGTTTTATGCTGTAAATCAAAATAATCCGGAAGACTCCGTTGACTTTGGACCCAGAAAGCTTATGGCAGATTTGTTTATTGATGACCGAAATTTTGGAGGATTACCGGACTGGGGATTTATTTTTAACACTCTTAAAGAGAGACCGGAGAGCTGCTTTTCTACTGAAATATTTATAACTCAGCCACAGGAGGTTAAACAAAAGAGAAAGGGGTTTTTCCGTTAATAATTAGCCTTTTTTTGAAATCTATCAGAAAGAGGACAAACCTATTTTCACGGAAAAAGCCCAAACAAAAGCGCTCAAAATCAAAGCTGGAATCTTTTTGTTATATTTGTTTAAAGAAACATATATCAGTTTTTATGAAAGGAATTGTACTTGCAGGTGGTTCGGGGACCAGGCTATACCCAATTACCAAAGGGGTTTCAAAGCAGCTGCTTCCCGTCTATGATAAACCCATGGTATACTATCCGATATCTGTCCTTATGCTGGCAGGAATCAGAGAGATACTTATAATATCTACACCCGAAGACCTGCCCGGATTTAAAAGACTTCTCGGCGATGGAAGAGATTACGGAGTAGAATTCACCTACGCAGAACAGCCTTCTCCCGATGGTCTTGCTCAGGCATTTATTATTGGAGAGGATTTTATTGGAGATGATTGTGCCTGTCTTGTTCTTGGAGATAATATTTTTTACGGACAATCTTTCAGCACTATGCTGCAGGAGGCTGTAAGTGATGCACAAGAGAGATCTACAGCTACTGTCTTTGGATATTATGTTAATGACCCTCAAAGATATGGTGTAGCCGAATTTGACTCCTCCGGAAAGGTTTTAAGCTTGGAGGAGAAACCTGCCAATCCAAAGAGCAACTACGCAGTTGTTGGGCTCTATTTCTATCCCAACAGAGTCACAGACGTGGCAAAGCAGATAAAACCATCTGCAAGAGGAGAGCTGGAAATCACCACTGTAAATCAGGTATTTCTTGAAGACGAGGCGCTTAAGGTTCAAATTTTAGGAAGAGGGTTTGCATGGCTAGATACTGGAACTCATGATTCACTATCGGAAGCATCCGCTTTTGTTGAGGTTATTGAGAAGCGCCAGGGTCTCAAAATAGCATGTCTTGAGGAGATTGCATTCAGTAAAGGGTGGATAGACAAAGAGATGCTACTTAAGCTAGCCAAACCAATGGAGAAGAATCAGTATGGGCAATATCTCATTGACCTTACAAAAAGGTTGTAGTCCTCTAAGAAAATATTTAACCGGAAAAAATTAAATGAATGAATGTTACTAAAACCTCTATTCCAGAGGTACTCATAATTGAACCCAGGGTCTTCTACGATCCAAGGGGGTATTTTTTTGAATCATTCTCCCAGGCAAAGTTTGAGGAGAGTGTAATTAATACCAGGTTTGTTCAGGATAATGAATCAAAGTCAGACTATGGCGTTTTAAGAGGACTCCATTATCAAATACCCCCATTTTCGCAGAGTAAATTGGTAAAGGTTGTCAGCGGAAGGGTTCTTGATGTGGCTGTTGATATCAGAGTGGGTTCTCCCACCTTCGGGAAATATGTATCTGCAGAGTTAACGTCGGATAATAAACTTATGATGTTTATTCCCAGGGGATTTGCCCATGGCTTTATTGTACTGAGTGACGAATGTATATTTCAGTACAAATGTGACAATTATTACTCTCCGGCTCATGAAGGGGCTCTTAGCTGGAGTGATCCTACCGTAAACATAGACTGGAGAGTTCCGGAAGAGGATATCCTGCTTAGCGATAAGGACAAAAATCAGCCACTCCTTAAAGATGCAAAACTGTTTGATTATAATACAAAATTGTATTAAATTGTAATTTATTAACTCTCCGGATATGGCAAAAATTCTTGTAACAGGTTCAAAGGGGCAGCTTGGAAGCGAGTTGAGAGATATTCTCATACATGATAAGAGCCACACAATATTCCTCACAGATCAGGAAGATCTAGACATTACAAACAGGAGTGCCGTAAACGGTTTTATAGAGGAAAACGGAGTTGAGATTATAATCAACTGTGCTGCTTATACTGCTGTAGATAATGCCGAGGATAATGCTCTTCTGTGCGAAAAGGTAAATAGGGATGCTCCTGCAATACTTGCATCTGCTGCAAAAAAAGCAGATGCTCTTCTTATCCATATCTCTACCGATTATGTATTCAATGGCTTAGGACCTCTGCCCTACAGAGAGGATATGAGGCCGGATCCATGTGGAGTTTATGGAAGGACAAAAGCTGAGGGTGAGTTTGAGGTTACACAAAGTGGTGCACGTCATATTATTATCCGAACCTCTTGGTTGTACTCTACTTATGGTAATAACTTTGTAAAAACTATTCTAAGACTTGCCAAAGAGAGAGACTCTCTTAATGTTGTATTTGATCAGATTGGAACTCCTACATATGCTGCAAACCTGGCTAAAACGATTATGCTCTCAACTACCCTTCCAAATGGTATCTATCACTACTCCGATGAGGGAGTATGTTCGTGGTACGACTTTGCTGTTGAGATTGTTAAGCTTTCCGGCAGCAGTTGCAAAGTGAGTCCGGTAACAAGTGAAAACTTCCCAACCAAGGCCAAACGCCCACCATACTCAGTGATGGACAAAGGCAAGATAAGAAAAGCACTCGCTATAGAGATCCCTCACTGGCGTGACTCTCTAAATCTTTTTTACAGTAAATTAACCGAACTATAATTTTAAAATATGAAAAACATCCTTATCACCGGCGGTGCCGGGTTTATAGGTTCTCATCTGGTGAGATTAATGGTGAATAAATATCCGCAATACAATATAATCAACCTGGATAAACTAACCTATGCCGGTAACCTTGAAAATTTGAAGGATATTGAGAGCTATACAAATTATCAATTTGTCAAGGGCGACATCTGTGACTACGAATTTGTAATGAACCTCTTCCGGGAGAAGAGTATCGACGGAGTCATTCACTTGGCTGCCGAATCTCATGTAGATCGTTCTATAAAAGACCCTTTCTCTTTTGCAAATACAAATGTTCTGGGCACTCTGTCTCTGCTTCAGGCGGCAAAAAACTACTGGGGAGAGAGTGGACGGGAGGGTTTTAAAGGAAAGCTCTTCTACCATGTATCTACAGACGAAGTGTATGGTTCTCTTGAACAGGATGGCACTTTTTTTACCGAAGATACCAAGTACGACCCCCACTCACCTTACTCAGCATCTAAGGCAGCGAGTGATCACTTTGTAAGGGCATATTTTGATACCTATGGTTTACCTATTGTTATCTCTAATTGCTCAAATAATTACGGAAGTTACCAGTTCCCGGAAAAGTTAATTCCACTCTTCATTAACAATATCTGCAACAATAAACCTCTTCCGGTATACGGAAAGGGGGAGAATGTAAGAGATTGGCTCTATGTAGAGGACCATGCTATTGCAATAGATCTGATTTTTCATAAAGGTAAAAATGGCGATACTTACAATATCGGTGGTTTTAATGAGTGGCGTAATATAGATTTGATTAAGGTTATGATCAAGACTGTTGACAGGCTATTAGGACGCCCGGAGGGTAGCAGTGAAACACTTATTACCTATGTCACCGACAGGGCAGGACACGATCTTCGCTATGCTATTGACTCTACCAAGCTCCATAAAGAGCTGGGATGGAGTCCATCTCTTCAGTTTGAGGAGGGAATAGAGAGAACTGTTGCCTGGTATCTTAACAATAAAGAGTGGCTAAATAGGGTCACCTCCGGAGATTATCAGAGGTATTATGAAGAGATGTATAAAGAATAATGACCTGCTTTTATGGTACTCATAGATGACACTCTACTGGACAAGATTTGTGAAGAGGCCAAAGAGTCGCCTCGTCTCAGAATGAATTACAACCTGCATAAATCTCTTGATTCCGGTGCACAGAAGCTTCTTAATGCACTTCAGCCGGGTAGTGTTTTTCCTATTCACAGGCATAACCACACTGCAGAAACTTATATAGTCCTCAGAGGTTCTATCAGGGTCTTTTTATATGAAGATGATGGGTCTCTGTTGTCCGAACATCTACTTGATCCGTGTGATGGTAATTATGGGTTGGAGATACCTGTGGGAAGGTTTCACTCGCTTGAGGTACTTGACCGTAACACAGTGATTTTTGAGGCAAAAGAGGGGCCATACACACCCCTTCTCCCGGAGGATATACTTGATTCTCAAAAAAAATAACGCTTTATACCAGAGTGGCACATTTTGTGTATATTTGCTGGATATTTTAACTCAATAGATTGTGAAAAACTTTGCTCTGATTGGTGCTGCCGGATATATAGCCCCAAGACACATGAAGGCGATAAAAGATACCGGCAACGACCTTTGTGCCGCATATGATGTTTTTGACTCTGTAGGGGTAATTGACTCTTTCTTTCCAAAGTGTTCCTTCTTTACCCAATATGAGCTTTTCGAACGCCATGTAACAAAAATGGGAAACAATGCTATTAAAGGCGATGGCGGCATTTGCTCCGGTAAGGTTGATTATGTCTCTATCTCCACACCAAACTATCTTCATGATGCACATATAAGATTTGGACTGCGGGCTGGTGCAGATGTAATCTGTGAAAAGCCACTGGTTTTAAATCCTTGGAATATTGATGCCATAAAAAGCATTGAGCAGGAGACAGGCAAAAGAGTATATAACATTTTGCAACTTAGGCTTCATGATGCAATTATCGCATTGAAAAAAAGGGTAGAAGATGGTCCTTTGGACAAAGTTTACGATGTAGATCTAACATACATTACTTCAAGGGGTAATTGGTACTACACCAGCTGGAAAGGTGATGTTCACAAAAGTGGCGGAGTGGCTACTAATATTGGGGTTCATTTTTACGATATGCTCTCCTGGGTTTTCGGCTCCGTAAAGAAGAATATTGTTCATATTTCAGCACACGATCGGGTGGCTGGATATTTAGAGTTTGACCGTGCAAGAGTAAGATATTTTCTTAGTATCAATTACGACACTCTGCCGGTACAAGCCAAAGAAGAGGGTAAAAGAACTTACCGCTCTCTTTTAATGGAGGGTACAGAAGTTGAATTCTCAGAGGGGTTTACCGAGTTACATACATCTTCTTATAAAAACATATTGGACGGTTGTGGCTTTGGACTTGAAGAGGCTAGAAATTCAATAGAGATTGTACATGATATAAGGCGAGCATCTCCCGTAGGACTAAAAGGTGATTATCACCCATTTGCAATCTTACCTCAAAGTTCTCACCCATTTGGATGGTAACAGATCTTTTTGATTTTTGTGGTTTACATTTTGAACTATCGCAAATAAGAGCTAAATTGCATCAGAATAAAAGGATAATAGAAAAAAATATAATAAATTGGAAAAAGTAAAACAATTTGCCTTGATGGGGGCAGCCGGATATATTGCTCCACGACATTTAAAGGCAATCAAAGAGACAGGGAATAATCTTGTTGCAGCTGTTGATCCTTTTGATAGTGTTGGCATTATGGATAGTTATTATCCCGATTGCTCATTTTTTAAAGAGTTCGAACTTTTTGACAGACATCTCTCAAAGCTAAAAAGCAGTGGAGCCGGAATAGATTATCTATCGGTATGTTCTCCTGATTACATGCATGACGCACATATCCGTTATGGACTCAAGCTGGGAGCCAATGTAATCACAGAGAAGCCCCTTGTACTAAATCCATGGAACCTGGATGCTCTTGAGAAGGCAGAGAGTGATAGCGGGAAAAGAGTTTTTACAATTCTTCAGATGAGATATCATCAGTCAATTATTGACCTTAAAAAGCTTGTAGATGAAGGTCCTGCCGATAAGGTTTACAATATGGATCTTACATATATCACTTCAAGAGGCAACTGGTTCTACACCAGTTGGAAAGGAGATATTAACAGAAGCGGAGGAATTGCAACCAATATTGGTATTCATTTCTATGATATGCTCAACTGGATTTTTGGAGATGTCAAAAAAAGTGTCGTTCACATAAAAAGTCACGACAGAGTTGCCGGATATATCGAGTTTGAAAAGGCAAGGGTTCGTTATTTTCTGAGTATTAATGCAGATACTCTTCCTCAGGAGATTCTTGATAAGGGTCAGCGTATTTACCGCTCTTTCAATCTTGATGGAAACGAGATAGAGTTTACAGACGGATTTGCAGATCTTCATACAGAGTCATACAAAAACATAATAGAGAACAATGGCTTTGGAATAAAGGAGGCACGTAAATCAATCCAAATTGTTTATGACATCCGAAACTCTATACCTGTAGGTCTTACAGGAGATTATCATCCATTCGCTGCAAAAAGTATAGCACCCCACCCTTTTGGTTGGCAGTAGAGGGACACCTTGGCAAGGGTTGTGGACCTTAAAGACTTTTGTGGAAATTATATCTCAAGCAAGAACGCTAGTCTCCCCACGGGCTGTAAATAAACCCTTAGCACAAGTAGGGCATACTCAGCCTCATTAATTCATTTCCCCAGCAAATCTCACAGCAGGAACGCCAGTCTCCCCACGGGCTGAATAATAAACCCTTAGCACAAGTAGGGCAAACTCAGCCGCAAGTAGCGAACTTGTGAGCGGATGAGGATGGACGTTGCCCGTTGTGCTAAGGGGTTTATAAGCCCGTAACGTTTAAGAAAAGCGTTCCTGCTGTAAGAATCCACATTTGCATGCAAGGTCCACAACCCTTGCCAAGGTGATGAACAGTTTACACACACAGTTTGTTATTATCAAATAATAACAAGCTAAGTGGATAAATTATTCAATATAATATGGAGCAGAAGAAAAACAATATTAATATAAAGAGAAGCTTCCCTGTTTCCGGCATGAGTTGCGCATCATGTGCAATGGGTGTAGAGAAGAGGTTGGCAAGTGAGGCCGGGGTGGAGAGTGCATCAGTAAATTTTGCAGATAAAAGTGTAATCGTAGAGTTTAACGAGAGCGCTACTAATGTTCGGAAATTAAGAGAGGCTGTACGGGAGATTGGTTTTGATATGTATATTGATGAGGGTGAGGACGCTTATAAAAAACAGGAAGAGGATAGTATAAGACAGTACAAAACTCTAAAGAGAAACACAATTTTTGCATGGCTGTTATCCATGCCTGTTATGGTTATCTCAATGTTCTTCATGCATCACTCTCAACTGAATTACATCTTAATGCTTCTGACTTTACCTATCTTAATCATCTTTGGTAAGGGATTCTTTATTAATGGGTGGAAGTCAATTACCCGGGGAAGCGCCAATATGGATACTCTAGTGGCATTAAGCACATCCATAGCTTTTATATTCAGTTCATTCAGCACTATTTATCCGGAGTATTGGATATCAAGAGGAATAGAACCTTTGGTATATTTTGAGGCAGCTGCAATGATTATCTCATTTGTCCTCCTTGGAAAATTGCTTGAGGAGAGAGCTAAAGGGAGCACATCATCATCTATCAAGAGTCTAATGGGGCTTCAACCAAAAGAGGCAACCGTTATAAGAGAGGGCGAGCCGGTAATAGTATCTATTTCACATCTAAGACCAGGAGAGTTTATAAGCGTAAAACCTGGTGAAAAAATACCTGTAGATGGGGTTGTAAAAGAGGGCTCCTCTTTTGTAGATGAGAGCATGATTACCGGAGAACCCATTGCGGTAAGTAAATTCCAGGGTGAGAGAGTCTTTGCCGGCACAATCAACCAAAAAGGCAACTTCATCTTTGAGGCAACAAAAGTTGGATCTGAGACATTACTGGGACAAATAATAAAAATGGTAAAAGAGGCGCAGGGGAGCAAAGCTCCGGTACAAAGAATTGCAGATAAAATAGCATCTGTTTTTGTGCCGGTTGTAATTGGGATATCAATATTGACGTTTGCTTTGTGGCTGTTAATCGGAGGTAGTGAATACTTTCCCAAAGCGATATTATCCGCAGTCTCTGTTCTGGTAATTGCTTGTCCATGTGCACTGGGACTCGCAACACCTACTGCACTTATGGTTGGGATAGGAAAGGGTGCAAAAGAGCATATCCTGATAAAGGATGCCACAGCATTAGAGCAGATGAGAAGAGTCAATGCTGTAATCCTGGACAAAACAGGAACTCTAACCGAAGGAAAACCCATTGTTACTGAATGGATCTGGACAGAGAGTAATTTATCATCTAAAGATAAAGATACAATATACAGTATAGCACTATCGATTGAAGAGAGATCGGAACATCCCCTTGCATCTGCGATTACAGACTATCTTCTAACAAACAGTAGTATAGCGGCAAACAGAGTTCCTGTAGAGAAATTCGAAAGTATCACCGGATCCGGAGTAACAGCATACTATTGCGAAGAGAAATATTATATTGGCAACAGTGATTATGCTCCTCTCCCAGATGATATTATAGACCAGGCAAACAAATATGCCCAACAAGGTAAAAGCATAGTATTTGTTTACAAAAAAAACATCCCGGTTGCCCTGATTGCTATTTGGGATAAGATAAAAGAGAACTCAAAGAGTGCTGTAATGAGTCTGAAAAAATTGGGTATAGAGGTGCATATGTTAACAGGAGATAATATTAAAACAGCTCGCACAGTTTCTGAAGAGCTTAATATAAAGCATTTTAAATCCTCTGCTCTACCTCAGGATAAAGAGGACTATATCTCATTTTTACAATCCCGGGGTAAAGTAGTTGCCATGGTAGGAGATGGAATAAACGATTCTCAGGCATTGAGCAGAGCAGATGTCAGTATTGCAATGGGGGCAGGTACCGATATAGCTATGGATGTAGCTATGATGACATTAATAACATCTGATATAGCACTCCTTCCAAAAGCATTTGACCTCTCTAAGCGCACTGTAAAGCTGATCCATCAGAATCTCTTCTGGGCATTTATCTACAATATCATCGGGATTCCTATTGCAGCCGGAGTTCTTTACCCCATGACAGGAATCATGTTAAGTCCAATGATTGCCGCTGCTGCCATGGCTTTTAGCTCAGTATCTGTGGTTATGAATAGCTTAAGACTTAGCAGGTGGAGTTCATCCTAGATATTAGGGTCAAACCCCGATTGGTATTTTTTGAGTATATTTGATAAAATTTTATCTATCTAAATCTGTGATGAAAAGAGTTGCAATAATAGGCGGAGGGTTCTCCGGTCTTTCGGCCGCATGTTATCTTGCGAAGGAGGGGTATAGTGTTACTCTCTTTGAGAAAAACAGCACAATTGGTGGTAGAGCCAGGTTCCTTAAAAGAGATGGATTTACCTTTGATACCGGTCCCACATTCTACTGGATGCCCGATATAATTGAGAAGTTTTTTAACGATTTTGGTAAAAAAGCCTCCGATTACTATGAACTTATAAGACTAGATCCCGGATACGAAATCTATTTTGGAGAAAAAGACTCAGTAAAGATATCATCCGATATAGAGAAAATATTCGAAACCTTTGAAGAGATAGAGAGCGGCAGCAGCAAATACCTCAGAAAATACCTTAAACAGGGGGAGTACAACTATAGAGTTGCCATAGATAAGGTAATTGAGAAACCGGGGAAATCTCCATTTGAACTTATAATGCCCGAAACAATTTCAAGAGTGAGTCAGTTCTTCACCTCGATAAGCGCAGATGTCAGGGCTAATCTTAAAAGTGAGAAACTAAGAGAGATTCTGGAGTTTCCTGTTCTTTTTTTGGGAGCAAAACCATCAAAGACACCACTCTTTTACTGCTTTATGAATTACGCAGATATGATTCTCGGGACATGGCATGTCAAAGGCGGAATATATAAACTGGTTGAGGCCATGGAGAGTGTCGCAAAGGAGTACGGAGTGACAATAGTTGCAAACTGCCATATAGATAAGATCGTTACAACAAACGGAAAAGCAACATCTCTAAAACACACATCCCAGCCCGGAGGGGTTAAATCGGAGACAGAGACCGACTTTGTTATTTCATCTGCAGATTATCACTTTTCTGAGACTCTGCTGGAGGAGAGAGAGAGAAACTACTCCCAAAAATACTGGCAAAAAAAGGTTTTCGCACCATCTGCCCTACTCTATTTTGTGGGATTCGATAAAAAACTTAAAAATATATCTCACCACACACTCTTCTTTGACTCAAGCTTTAAAGAGCATGCCGAGACTATTTACGACACTCCCCGATGGCCGGATAAGCCGCTTTTCTATGGTAGTTTCCCTAGCATAAACGACAGTACCCTTGCTCCGGATGGAAAAGAGTGCGGAGTATTCCTGATTCCTGTTGCTACCGGCATCAAAGATACACCGGAGCTTAGAGAAAACTATTTTCTGCAGATTATAAGCCGAATGGAAAAGCTTACAGGTGACTCTATTTTTGAACACATCCTGTTTAAGGAGAGCTACTCACTTAATAACTTTACACAAGATTTCCATGCATACAAAGGGAACGCTTACGGTCTCTCCAATATACTGACACAAACAGCATTCCTAAAACCAAAAATGGAGAACAGACATATAAGTAATCTTATATATGCCGGACAACTCACAGTTCCCGGACCGGGAGTCCCCCCTTCAATTGTTTCCGGCAAAATAGCATCTGTGCTAACCCATAAAAAACTTAAGAATGGATAAGTTATACCGTGAACTCTCCCTAAAAACGAGCGTTCTTAC
>JAUYTB010000165.1 GCA_030695305.1 Bacteroidales bacterium | reverse complement strand
ATTACCGTAGTTAAGGTTAGCATTACAAAAATTAGAATGTTCTTTTTCATTATCATGTTATTATATAAATTAACCATATTGGTTAACGATCAAAGGTCCATATTTAACCTCCGATATATGTTATACAGAAATTAATTTTTGTTGCAAAATTCACACATATACGCTTTGAAGTTTCTGACCCTCTTTAGTACAGATATAAAAATGAGATATCTTACGTCACTATTTTTAATACAACTATTGCAGGATTGAATTTTTTAATTTTACTTTGCAAAAAAAAGTACTTTTACTATGAAAGAAAAAGATTATATAAAAGAGATATCAGAGATCCGCTCAATGATGGAGCGCTCTTCAAAATTCCTTTCACTCTCAGGACTATCAGGAATTATGGCCGGAGTATATGCTTTGATAGGAGCATTCATTGCATACAAGATTTTTGGTTTTAACCCCGATTCAATTATCTACAACTCTGAGTCAACTGAGTTGGGGGTAAATCTGATAAATGTACTCTATGTTGCTATATCAGTACTTGTTATGGCTTTAGGTACGGTTGTTATTCTTTCCGGCAGGAATGCCGGCAAAAAAGGGGAGAAGATCTGGAGTCCTACTACCAGACTTCTTGTAACCAATATGGCTGTACCACTAGTAGCAGGAGGTCTACTGATATTGGTTCTGATATTAAAGGGTTTGATAGGACTTGTTGCCCCCGTTTCGTTAATATTCTACGGAGTTGCTATGTTTAATGCCAGCAGAGTATCAATCAAGGAGATTAGATTTTTGGGTATAATTCAGATAGTTTTGGGTTTGATTAGCTCCTATTTTGTTGAGTATGGCCTATTAATGTGGGTGTTAGGCTTTGGATTTGTCAATATTATTTATGGCATTTATATGCATTACAAGTACGAAAGGTGAAAATATCAATTGACGGTTTACATAAAGCATTCGAAAGCAGGATTCGGCTGGGAATTATGTCGGCTCTTTCCGTAAACGATGCTCTTGATTTTAACTCGCTAAAGGAGTATCTGGGAGTGACTGACGGAAATCTTGCGACCCATATAAAAGCTCTGGAAAAGGAGGAGTTTATCGGTGTTGAGAAATCTTTTATTGGGAAGAAGCCAAATACAAAATATTTTATGACAAAAGAGGGTAGAAGGGCTTTTAAGAGCCACTTAGAAAAATTAGAAAAATTTATTAAATCACAAAAATCAGAATAGATATATGAAAAACGAAATTAGGTCATATATAAACGATCCGGGTAAACTGGAGAAAATATACCGTACAAATAAGGTGCTTTTTAAGCGTGAGTTTGGAGCAATATACCCCGAAATTAAGGGTAACCCGATAGCAGATACCTGGAACGAAAGGCTTAACTTCGAAAGTGATATTGCCGTAAGGACAACAGGCAGGGAGTTGCTGATTGTTGTTGCTGCATGCTTTGTAGCTGCTCTTATTGCAAAGATACCGGAAATTTTTGCTATTGATGGTGACTTTTTCTACCCCAGAAACATTGGGTTTATCATCTTTCCAATACTAACTGCATACTTCTCGTGGAAAAGTAATTTATCAGCACGAAAATTGATATTAATAACAGTAGTAATCTTAACAGGGCTTATATTCATAAATCTCCTCCCCAAAGAAGAGAGCAGCACACTAATTTTATCATCTATCCACTTAATCCTGTTTTTATGGGCAATAACCGGTTTCGCCTTTGTTGGTAATGCACAGAACAACAACAGAAGACGACTTGAATATCTTAAATACAATGGAGAACTTGTAGTGATGACTACGCTCATACTT
This sequence comes from Bacteroidales bacterium, assembly GCA_030695305.1. Lineage (GTDB taxonomy): Bacteria > Bacteroidota > Bacteroidia > Bacteroidales > UBA932 > Bact-08. Next base: position 2,316 of record JAUYTB010000165.1, on the reverse strand, counting down.
ATTGCTGGTGGAATTATGAGTGCAATAACCATAGGTCTTTTCGAACTGATCGGTTTTAAGATAGAGGATATCTATTTCAACTATTTTGGAATTTTAGGACTTGCCAGTGCACCAATCATTGCAACTTACCTTGTACAGACCAATCCACAGCTGGTAGGGAGAGTGTCTCCTGTAATTGCTAAGATATTCAGCCCGCTTGTACTTGTAATGCTGCTTGTTTTTCTTGGAGCCGTAATAGTATCAGGAAAAGACCCTTATAACGACCGTGAATTCCTTCTTATATTCAATCTTCTGTTGATTGGAGTAATGGCAATTATATTCTTCTCTGCAGTTGAGTCTTCTATGGGCTCCAAGAGCAGGGCAGAGATGTGGATTTTGTTACTGCTATCTGTTGTTACAATTGCAGTGAACAGCATTGCCTTATCTGCAATTCTTTTCAGAATCTCTGAGTGGGGAATCTCACCAAACAGAGCTGCCGTTCTGGGAAGTAATATTTTAATTCTTATAAATCTTATAGTGGTAACAGCACAACTCTACAAGCTTCTATCTAAGAGAGCCGGCAGCGAAGAGATTGGTAATGCAATTGCACGCTATCTTCCAATCTATGTCATCTGGACTATTATAGTAACGTTTATTTTCCCCTTTATATTTTGGTTTAAATAGGCAGATAAAAAAGCAGGTAAATAATTGAGCAAGTTTATAGCATGGCTGTTGGAGATTTTAGCAGGCTAAAGAAATAAGCTAACTGAAATATTCCGGGAATATTTTACAAGGATGCTGTTTAATTGCCAAGCATTCTTAATTTTGTAGAAATGCTTGTTAGATTATTACAAAGCTTAATAAGATTACCTAAATGAGACTTCTACATACCGCCGATTGGCACATAGGGCAAACATTTTTTGAGTACGACCGTAAAGCGGAACATATTCTGTTTTTGGAGTGGCTAAAAAGTCAGATTCATGAACATAAGGTTGATGTTTTGTTGATAGCCGGAGATATTTTTGACTCTCCAAACCCTTCGGCAGAGTCGCAAAAGATCTTTTATAAGTTTTTGAAAGAGGTAACTGCTTTTAATCCGGATTTGCAGATTATCATAATTGCAGGCAATCATGACTCAGCAGCCCGCCTGGAAGCTCCCAATCCATTGCTGGAGCAGATGAATATCTCTGTAAGGGGCGTAATTACACGAAGCGAAAACGGAGAGATTGACTTTAACCACCTCATTATTCCGCTTAACAAAGGGGGATACTGCTTGAGTGTGCCATATCTACGACAAGGAGATTATCCCCCGGCAGATAATTACTCTCGAGGTGTTAAAGCAATGTATGAGAGATTGTTTGATTTAGTTAAGGATAAGCAGCAACCAATCATTGCCATAGGCCATTTACAGGCAACAGGATCAGAGATTTCGGAAAATGACCGTTCGGAGAGAACCATTATAGGTGGTTTGGAATGTGTTTCCCCTGATTCGTTTTCGTCGGAGATTGCATATACAGCATTGGGTCACTTACACCGAAGTCAACAAGTTTCAGGCCGTTCTAATGTAAGATATTCCGGCTCCCCGTTACCAATGTCTTTTGCAGAGAAAAATAACAGGCAAGGTGTTATACTTGTGGAGATATCAGATACCATATCAATAGAGCGGATTGAATTTGATGCCCCTGTAAAACTGATTAATATCCCTAAAGAGCCAAAACCACTAATAGAAGTGCTCTATGAAATATCTCAATTGCCAGATGGCGAGATAGAACAAAACTCTCCATACTTGGAGGTTAAGGTTTTAATAACCGAACCAGAACCATCTTTAAGGCATCAAATAGAGGAGGCACTTAAACACAAATCGGTCCGATTGGCCAGAATTGCAGCTGTTACTCCTTATAGAGAGGGGGAATTAAAAGCAATTACCTGCGAAGAGTTGCAGACTATTAACCCTATGGATATGGCTGTTGATATTTTTAAAAGGAGATTTGGTGGAGAGAGTATGCCCGATTCTATGCAAATCCTGCTTCTAAGTGTAATTCAGGAGGTTGAACGATGAAAATATTAGTGATAAGAGGAAAGAACCTCGCCTCTCTGGAGGGTGAGTTTGTGATAGATTTCAATACCGAACCACTAAAATCTGCAGGGATTTTTGCAATTACAGGCAGCACCGGATCCGGCAAATCTACTTTGTTGGATGCATTGTGTCTGGCTCTGTTTGATGAGACTCCCCGTACAAGCAGAGCTCTTGAAAATATCTCAATGCCGGATGTTAAAGAGAAGACAATCAACCAAAAAGATAGTAGGACCATCTTAAGAAGAGGAACAAGTGATGGT
>JAUYTB010000156.1 GCA_030695305.1 Bacteroidales bacterium | reverse complement strand
TGCACTTACTTCCTCGGTGAAGATACTATCGATGAAAAGATATACAAGATCATTCAGACAAAGCGGGAGATTGCAGCTACAGTGACAGGTGCAACAGAGCAAATTGAGGAAGATATTGTAAGTATGGTTGCAAACTTATTTAACCAAAGAAATGATGAAGAAAATGAAATTGACAGCATTGTTATTTAGTGCATTTGTTTTTTCTGTCTCGATATTTGGCTTTCTCCGAACGCTGGAAGAGGAAATTAAGTTGAAGCATTGGAGAAAGAACCTTGCCAAAGGAATGAGTGTAATCATTGATAATGGGAAGGTAATCTATAAGGCGCAAATCATGTGGATTGGTGCCGGATGGGTTCGTGTGATAGGGCCAGATGGAAAGACGGCAGCCTTTGGAACAAAGTGTATTTATCCTTTAAACTATATCGTGAATGAAGAACATTTGCATACATCGGATTGTGATTTGCCAGAGTGTGAAAAACGAGCCGTTTAAAAAGCTGTATGACGAAAAGGCTAATGTCATGATTGAATCATTAGAGGAATACAAAGCGCAACTTATCCGGGAGCGAAATCTAGATCAAAGTATGAAAATTGATTTAACATTTACAGATTATGGCAAGAAAAGCTAAAAAGGGTTTAACCTATTTCCCTTTAGACGTGGATTTTTTTCAAGACATTAAAATTAGAAAACTGATCAAGTATCAGAGTGGCAAAGCTATCAGTGTATATGCTTACCTGCTCTGTAGTATCTACAAGGATGGGTACTACATGCGGTGGGACAATGAGTTGCCCTTCATAGTCTCGGAGGTTACCGGGTATGATGAGGCTTATATACACGAAGTGATTAAGAGCTGCTTGAACATTGGACTGTTTTCAAAATCATTGTTTGATAAGGAGAAGATTTTGACGTCAAAAGGTATTCAAGAACGGTTCATTCTTGTTATGAAAAACTCTAATCGTGTTTCCGAAATTGATGAATTTAACCTCATTTCTTCCGAAGAAACCCCTATTTCTTGCCAAGAAATCCTTATTTCTTCCGAAGAAACCCCTATTTCCTCCGAATTTGGTACACAAAGAAAAGAAAAGGAAATAAAAAGAAATAAAATAAAAGGAAAAGAAGAAACTCCCTCCCCTCTTTTTGATAAAATTGATTATAAAAAAATAGTCAACGAATATCATCAGAAATGCCCAAAAATGCCAAAAATTCAAAGTTTGCCTGAAAACAGAAAAAAAGCAATTAAGGCCAGATTCAAAGATTTTGGAGAATCAGGAATAATCCAAATGTTTGAAAACGCAGCTTTATCAAATTTCTTAAATGGAGAAAATGATAGAAACTGGATTGCAAACCTTGACTGGCTTATGAACCCATCAAATTTTACAAAAGTTTTAGAAGGAAATTACAAAACAATTATCAGAAATGGAAATCAATCAAATAATCAGAAAAGCTTTGCCACAGATGGATATCAAATCCCAATGTGATTTACCAGAGCTTACTCCGGAGGAGAAAAACTCTGCCATACAAGCAGAAAAGAGCCGTAGGGCACGACGATTTGGAATATCTCCTGAGGCAATAACCCTAAGTCCAGAGGCTATTGACAAGGTGT
>JAUYTB010000149.1 GCA_030695305.1 Bacteroidales bacterium | reverse complement strand
GAAGAGAGAATAGTCTCAATACCCATGGTAAGGGCATGAAAAGGAACATACTCAACACCAAAAAATTCAGAGGCAGAAGATACTCTGGTATTGAAGTTAAGAGTTATTAGCCTGGTTCTTGAGTTGTAATAGGAACCGGGTTCGTTAAAACCCATATTTCCAATAACCATTATGTCTATACCACCCAATTCAGATATTCTCTGTTCGTACTTAGAACAGTATTCATGTACCTCATTTTTTGGAACTTCACCATCAAGGCAATGAATATTTTCCGAAGGGATATCAATAAAATCCAGCAGATACTCTTTCAGAAATCTGTAATGAGATTGAAGCTCATTTTTATTCAGAGGCCAGTACTCATCAACACTAAAAATGTGAACATTCTTAAATGATACAGAGCCTTTTCTGTTTAGTTCGGATAACTCCTCGTATACCTTAATTGCCTGCGAGGATGCACTAAGGCCCAGTACACATGGTTTTCCCTGGCTCTCCATTTTTCTTATAACCTCAACAATACTCTCCGCTACATGTTTACACGCCACGTCAGACTCGTTAAAGATATCTACCGGAATCTTTTCATATCTTTTTGTAAAATCTGTACTTATTATCATAACTATAGGATTTTTATATTACTAATATTATTCTGTTTAAACTAAAAATCAAATCTCATTTATTGCAAGTCGGATTGGGATTAGTGACTTCAGCAAAGCCTCCAGAAGGTCAAGTTTTAACATATTCGCACCGTCGGAGAGAGCTTTGGAGGGGTTTGGATGGGTCTCAATAAAGAGTCCGTCTGACCCTACAGCTATACCTGCTCTCGCAAGGGTTGAAATAAGATCAGGACGACCACCTGACACTCCGCTGCTTTGATTTGGCTGCTGAAGACTGTGTGTGACATCAAGTATTACAGGATAACCGAGACTCTTCATCTCGGGAATTGAACGATAATCTACTATCAGATCGGTGTATCCGAATTGTGTGCCCCTTTCTGTTAGCATAATCTTTTGATTACCTGAATTTTTAACCTTATCTGCAGCAAACTTCATAGAGCCTGGAGAGAGAAACTGTCCCTTTTTTATGTTTACAACCTTTCCTGTTGCTGCAGCTGCCTCAAGAAGATCTGTTTGTCTGCAGAGAAATGCAGGAATCTGAAGTATGTCTGCGTCAAAAGATGCAGCAAGTGCAGCCTCTTCCGGGTTATGAATATCAGTTACAAATGGAATCTCTAACTTATGCCTAATTTTCTGAAGAATCTCTAATGCTTTTCTATCGCCCAGTCCTGAAAAAGAGTCTGCTTTCGATCTGTTAGCTTTTCTATACGAGGCCTTAAATATAAATGGAATAGAAAGTTTATCTGTTATCAATTTTGCTTCGGAAGCGACTCTGTATGTAATTTCCTCATTTTCAACAACACATGGACCAGCAATGAGAAAAAAAAGTCCATTGTTGTACTGCTTTATAAACTGAATTTCATCTACTGTCATAATGGTGCAAAATTAGACAAAAACAATTAATTATTATCTTTTTTTCCACAACGATTCCACTCTTTTTTTAATCTCATCCTCTTTGGGATTGGATCCGGGTTGATAGAATTTGTTATTAAACAGTTTATCAGGAAGAAACTGTTGTTCAATAAAGCTTCCGGGATAGGAGTGGGCATACTTATACTCTTTACCATAATCTAAATCTTTCATAAGTTTAGTTGGTGCATTTCTAAGGTGAAGAGGGACCGGAAGGCTGCCGCTCTTCTCTACTTCCAGCATGGCAGAGTCAATTGCAACATAGGCGGAGTTGCTTTTAGGCGAGGTTGCAAGATAGATCACAGTATGAGAGAGTATAATTCTCGCTTCCGGCATACCAATTTTGTGAACAGATTCAAAGCAAGCCTGAGCTATCAGCAGGGCATTGGGATTTGCAAGGCCTATATCTTCGCATGATAGTACAATCATTCTTCTTGCAATAAATAGAGGATCCTCTCCTCCTGATAACATTCTGGCCATCCAGTAGAGTGCTGCATCAGGATCTGAGCCTCTTACGCTTTTGATGAATGCAGATATGATATCGTAATGTTGTTCGCCGCTTTTATCATAGATAGCAATATTCTCCTGCAACCTTTCTGTAACAATCTTGTTATTTATAAGAATCTCTTCTTCAGAATTATAACTAGAGTATATTATATCCAGAATATTAAGAAGTTTTCTCGCATCCCCACCGGAAAAACGGTACAATGCATCACGCTCCTCAATGTTAAATTTCCTCTCTTTTAAAAAGGAATCATTTTTAATAACACTATCCAATAGTATATCAAGATGCGTAACATCAAGATATTTAAGCACATATATTTGGCATCTTGAGAGTAGGGGAGTGATAACCTCAAAAGAGGGATTCTCTGTTGTTGCACCTATAAGCGTCAATGTCCCATCTTCCACTGCTCCCAAAAGAGCATCTTGCTGTGACTTGCTAAAACGATGAATCTCATCAATAAATAATATAGGTCTGTTTTTTTGAAAAATCTTGTTGCCTCTGGACTTTTCAATTATTTCCCTAATATCTTTTACTCCGGAATTAATAGCAGATAGAGAGTAAAAAACTCTATCAAGACAACTGGCAATAATTCGGGCAAGTGTTGTCTTTCCAACTCCGGGAGGACCCCACAAAATAAATGATGTCAGTTTGCCTGACTCTATCATTTTTCTGAGAATTGCACCTTCACCTACTAAATGTTCCTGTCCTACGAAGTCATCTAGTGTTTTTGGACGTACTCTTTCGGGAAGAGGGATACCCTCAGACCTATTTAACATAATATAAATTGTGTTATTATTCTCGTCTTCTTAGCTGTCTTATTATTCTGGCTATAACACTCTCAATTGATTGGTCTGGTTCTATGATATTATAATCTCCCCAAAAGTTGTCATCTGTAAAATCAGCAACTTTTGCAGACATAATATCTCTTGGACGCAATCTGTTTGGAGAATCTATCTTTCTCTCACTTTCCGATA
>JAUYTB010000143.1 GCA_030695305.1 Bacteroidales bacterium | reverse complement strand
GACAAATTTGTGGGCACCTATCTCTGCTGCCTTTTCAAAACTAACAGATGACTCTTTAAAATTACCTAGTGCATATGAAGACATTGCCTCATTAAAAAACCTATTCTTCAATGAATTTAGCTGATCTGTAATCTCTTTTGTTCTTGAGCCCTTTGGATCTAACTCTATTGCTTTATCCAGAGCTTTAAGAGACTCACTGAGAAGATCTTCGTTGACATACTTGTTGGTTATTTCCCAAGCTACAAGTTCTCCATTTTCGGCATAATAGAGTCTCTTGTCGGTAAAAACATCTACAGTGTAGTTTACGCCTGCAATTACAACCTCTTCTGTACTTACAATTCTCTGATCTTTAAGAAGAAGTTTTATCTCCATCCTAGCTGCATTCAGAAAAAGTGCCTTAATTGGGGCATCATAAACTGTGGCATAAGCAGATGCAAGCCTTGTCCAGGTTAGTGGATTCTCTGCCCTTTTAGGGTTTTGAGAATCACTCTTCGCCTTTTCAAAAGCTTTTACAGCATCGGCAACATCTTTGGTTTGCGCTCCAAGCTGCACAGAGAACAGCAATATAAGAGCAATTAATAATTTTTTCATTTGGAATATTCAGATTTTTTGTTGATTAACTATATTTTTTTTAATTAAATATCGGTATCTGCATCTTCCGGAATTCTCTCTTCACTCTTATTAACACTACAAACGGCAGCAATTCTGTCTCCATCTTTAATGTTAATGAGTCTTACTCCCTGAGTTGCCCTTCCTGCCAGTCGAATATTTGCTACAGCAACCCTTATGGTAATCCCGGATTTGTTAATAATCATGAGATCGTTCTCATCTGTTACATCCTTTAATGCAATAAGTGAGCCAGTTTTATCTGTAATGTTTATCGTTTTAACCCCTTTTGCTCCTCTGGTGGTTACTCTGTAGTCCTCTAAAAGGGATCTCTTACCGTAGCCGTTTTCACTTACAACAAGGATATGTTTCTTCTCATTATCAGGGGCATCCGGAGCTACGCATACCATGCCGATAACCTCGTCATTCTCCCCAATATTAATACCCCTTACACCAGATCCGGTCCTGCCAATTGCACGTGCATCTTTTTCATTGAATCTTACACACTTACCATTTCTTGCAGCAAGAAGGATTTCGTTATTTCCATTAGTCATAACAGCTCCTAAGAGTTCGTCGTTCTCTCTGATTGTTATAGCATTAACTCCGTTTGACCTTGGTCTTGAGTAGGCCTCAAGTGATGTCTTTTTAACAACTCCCTTTTTAGTTGCAAGAACAATAAAGTTATTATTAATATATTCGGAATCATTAAGTTTAAGCACATTTATATATGCACAAACCTTATCGTCGGCAACAATATTGAGAACATTCTGAATTGCTCTGCCCTTTGAAGCTTTAGACCCTTCCGGAACCTCATATACCTTGAGCCAGAAGCATCTCCCTTTTTGTGTAAAGAAGAGCATGGTACTATGCATATTGGCAACATATATATGCTCTATAAAATCGGTATCTCTTGTGTTACTTCCCTTCATACCGACTCCACCCCTGTTTTGTGTCCTATACTCAAAAAGCGGGGTACGTTTTATATATCCCAGATGAGAGATGGTTATTACTACATCTTCGTCCGGATAGAAATCTTCTGGATTAAACTCATCCGAAGAGAGCTCAATGTTGGTCCTTCTTGAGTCACCAAAGCTGCTCTTTAGATTTGCAAGTTCATCCTTAATAATCTGCATCTGAAGTGAGAGGTTAGAGAGAACTTCATTGAGATGATTAATAAGCTTCATTAGCTCGTCATACTCAGACTGCAGCTTCTCTCTCTCAAGACCTGTTAACTGACGCAGGCGCATCTCAACAATAGCAGATGCCTGAACCTCGGAAAAATCGAATCTCTCAGAGAGTCGTGACCTTGCCTCATCTACCGCTTTTGAAGATCTTATGATAGCAATTACCTCATCAATAAAATCAAGCGCTTTTAAGAGTGCCTCCAAAATATGAGCTCTCTTTTGTGCCTGATCCAATTCAAATCTAGCCCTTCTTAAGATTACGTCATGTCTGTGACGAACAAAGTACTTTATTATCTGCTTTAGGTTAAGAACTCTTGGTCTTCCATCTACAAGCGCAATATTATTAACAGAGAAACTTGATTGGAGCGGAGTCATTTTGTAGAGGGTATTGAGCACTACATTTGCTACTGTCCCAATTTTAAGACGAATGACAATCCTCATACCGGTCCTGTCACTCTCGTCGTTTATATATGCAATACCATCAATTTTCTTCTCCTCAACAAGCTCTGCAATCTTCTCTATAAGCTCTTTTTTATTGACCATATAAGGTATCTCGGAAACCACAATAGTCTCTCTTCCACTCTCATTAACCTCAATATCGGTCTTAGCCCTTACAACTATTCTCCCTTTGCCTGTTTCAAAAGCATCTTTTATCCCTTGAAGACCAAGAATTGTCCCTCCTGTAGGGAAATCCGGTCCTTTGATAAACTGTAGGAGCTCTTCTGTTGTAATATCGTTATTGTCGATATATGCACAAATAGCATCTACGCTCTCGGATAGATTATGGGGAGGCATATTTGTAGCCATACCAACCGCAATTCCGGATGCCCCGTTAAGCAATAACAGAGGTGCTTTTGCAGGCAAAACAACCGGCTCCTGTAGTGAATCGTCAAAATTTGGTTTAAAATCAACTGTATTTTTATCCAAATCTGCCAAAACCTCCTCTGCAATTTTTTTGAATCTTGCCTCGGTATAACGCATAGCTGCCGCCGAATCTCCGTCAATGGAACCGTAGTTACCCTGTCCGTCCACGAGCATATAACGAAGACTCCACTCCTGAGCCATTCTCACCATTGCTTCATACACGCTTGAATCTCCGTGAGGGTGATACTTACCCAATACCTCACCGACAATACGGGCAGATTTTTTAAAACTCGCACCCGATGTAAGACCAAGATCGTACATACCGTAAAGCACCCTCCTGTGAACAGGTTTCAATCCGTCACGCACATCCGGAAGAGCCCTTGAAACTATTACCGACATAGAGTAGTCGATATAGGCGCTCTTCATCTCATCCTCTATATTAATTTTAATTATTCTAGAGTTGTTTTCAGATTCCTGAATCATCTTATATTTGTAATTTCATTTTTAAAAAAGAGGTGCTAAAGTACAAATAAAAAATCTCTTGAACAAATTGAATACATAATTGTCTTTAATGAGTATAGTTACAAATAATATTTTACAGAAATGAATCTTCAATTATCAGACGAACTAAACGAAATTATATCCTACAGTAAAGAGGAAGCGATGAGGATGGGAAGCTACACTATAGGTACAGACCATCTGATTTTGGGTATTTTAAGACATCAGGACAACTCCGCATTCGAAGTGATAATGAAGTTTGGAATAGATTATAAAGTACTAAAGGGAAGGATTGAGGAGAAACTCAAGATTGGTGAGATGGTACCGTTTGAGCAGGCAGACAAGCTGAATCTTTCTAAAGGTACAGAAAACTCATTAAAAGTGATGTATCTGGAAGCGAGATCTCTTGACCAGGGAAAACCAGGGCCGTTACATCTTCTTCTTGCAATAATGAGGGCAGAAGAGTGCATCTCTGTAGATATATTAAGAGAGTATCAGATTACATACGATAGTATAAAGGCGACTCTCAGAGGTAAACAGATTCCAAGGCCTTCTGCCAACTCTGCATTTGACGAAGAGGTAGATAGAACCCGGGGGGGGAACCCGGAGATTCCTCCAAAAAGCATCAAGAGTCCCAAGCATACATCCGATACTCCGGTTATAGACAGTTTCGGATATGATCTTACAAATGCAGCATCTGAGGGGAAGCTAGATCCGGTTGTAGGCAGAGACAGAGAGATTGAGCGTCTTGCCCAAATCTTAGGTAGAAGAAAGAAGAACAATCCGGTTATTATTGGAGAACCCGGGGTAGGCAAATCGGCAATTGCCGAGGGTCTTGCGCTAAGAATATCTCAGAAAAAAGTTTCAAGAGCACTTCTCAATAAGAGAATTGTATCTCTTGACATTGGATCTATAGTGGCAGGAACCAAATACCGGGGTCAGTTTGAGGAGAGGATGAAGGCTATTCTTAACGAACTGGGGAAAAATCCCAATATTATCCTGTTTATAGACGAGCTGCACACTCTTGTCGGGGCCGGTGGTGCTTCCGGATCCCTTGATGCTGCAAATATGCTAAAACCTGCCCTAGCACGCGGGGAGATTCAATGCATAGGAGCAACAACGCTGGACGAATACCGTGAATATATAGAGAAAGATGGAGCTCTGGAGAGGAGATTCCAAAAAATAATGGTAGAGCCGACAAGCTATGAGGAGACATACGATATTCTAATCAATATCAAGGAGAGTTACGAGAATCACCACAACGTCAAGTATACCGATGATGCCATTGTTGCCTGTATTAGATTGTCTCAGAGGTATATTACAGACAGATGTCTGCCGGATAAAGCTATTGATGCCCTCGATGAGTCGGGATCCAGAGTTCACCTAAAACATCTTAAGGTCCCCGATTTTATATTAAATATTGAGAATGAAATAGAGCCTGTAAGGGCAGAGAAGAGGGCTGCTGTTTTAAAAAATGAGTTTGAAAGAGCGGCAGAGTTAAGGGATATAGAGGAGAGTAAACTAAAGGAGCTGGAAGAGGCACAAAAAGTTTGGAGAGAGGAGCAAAATCTTAATCCTCATGAAGTTAACGCAAATGATGTAGCAGAGGTTCTCTCAATGATAACCAGTGTCCCTGTTCACAAACTTGCCGAAAAGGAGGGCGACAGACTTTCCAGAATGGGAGATATAATAAGGGAGAAAATTATTGGACAGGATGAGGCAGTCGATAAGATAGTGAGGTCTATTCAAAGGAATAGAGCAGGGCTTAAAGACCCGAATAAACCAATAGGAACATTCCTCTTTTTGGGTCCTACCGGTGTAGGTAAAACACAATTGGCAAAAATTCTTACCGAATATCTTTTTGACTCTGTAGACAATCTTATCCGGATTGATATGAGCGAGTATATGGAGAAGTTTGCCATATCCAGACTTATTGGGGCCCCTCCGGGATATGTGGGGTATGAAGAGGGAGGACAGCTAAGTGAAAAGGTTAGAAGGAAACCATATTCAGTAATACTTCTTGATGAGATTGAAAAGGCACATCCGGATATCTTCAATATTCTTCTTCAGGTTTTGGATGAGGGCAGATTGACAGATAGTAACGGAAGACATATAGATTTTAGAAATACCCTGCTGATAATGACATCCAATGCCGGGAGCAGAGAGCTCAAGGATTTTGGATCCGGTCTTGGTTTTTCTAACTCAACTAAGAGAAATCTTACTGATAATAACCGTTTTATTATAGAGAAGGTATTAAAAAAGACATTCTCACCGGAATTCTTAAATCGTCTGGACGAACAGATTCTGTTTAACCCTCTGACAAAAGCTGATATCTGCAAAATTATTGATATTGAACTTAACGATTTGTATAAGCGAATCATTAATGCCGGTTACTCTCTGGAGATAAGTGAGGAGGCCAAACTATATGTAGCCGATAAAGGGTATGATCCGCAGTTTGGTGCCAGACCACTAAAGAGAGCAATTCAAAAATATATAGAGGATCCGCTTGCAGAGGCGATTATCGGGAATAAATATAAACTTGGTGACAAAATAGTTATTGAGTTGGAGAAGGGCGAACTAAAGGATGGGGAATCTCTTGATAAACTTAAGGTTTCCAGAGTTGACCAATAAAACAAGATCTTTTTGACAAAGCTCCTGATGACGGTATTTCCGGTCTTTCAGGAGCTTTCTTTTTGAAAACCTCTCAAATGTAACTCTGTTTACAAAAAATTCAATTGGAGGTGTCTTCCCAATTTCTTCAAACCCAAGTCTTATATAGGCATCACCGTCTGACCAGTCCATATCGGCATAACTCATTATCTCCTGAGGCATTCTCGCTTTAACAAAGAAATTCATAAGGCGGCCCATCCCCCCGGTAACTCTTAAAGATCCCAGACTGGCATACCTAAGCCATTCATATGAGCTTACAATAGAATCTCCTCTTTGTATGGGCCTTGATTGTGAGAATGTTGCAACAGCTACCAACTCATTATTATAGAATAGGCCATATCTGAATCTGGATTTTGAACCTCCCAAGATATGATTCGACTCAAGAAACCGGAATGCAGTATCGGTCTCTAACTCTCTCACAATACATCTTCTGGCATAGATAACCCCTCCCCTTTTGAGATTAGCCAATATACTACTCCTGACTATATCTCCCTTGGAATACCAAAGATCTTCATAAACCTTTAATACCTTTTTCCCGGGAAATCTATCTTTAGTGGCATGATTATCCGTTTGACCCAACATCTCTACTGCGTTTATTACAATGTCGTGATCTTTAAACACAATAAATCTTTCTAAGCATTTATAATCAAGAGAATGTCCATCTAAAAACTCCTGAATAATTGAAATAAAAGAGGTCCCCATCTCTGTAGTATCGCTCTTTGCGGAGATGCAAAGAGTACAAAATTAATAGTTTTTTATAACTATTTGTAAAAGAAATTTGGAAATAAAATTATGTTGGCATATCTTTGCACTCCCAAAACCGAAGATTCAGTAGCTCAGCAGGTAGAGCACAACACTTTTAATGTTGGGGTCCTGGGTTCGAGCCCCAGCTG
>JAUYTB010000125.1 GCA_030695305.1 Bacteroidales bacterium | reverse complement strand
TATCGGTACATCCAGAAAGAGATTCATATCCGGACGAGGGATACCAAACTCATTATACTCTGTATCTAAAATCCAGTCACGAAGCCCCGATGCTTCTGATTCATCACTGCATTTTGCACACTGAAACGCAATGTTTGAGTAGACATACCTGTCAAGAATTACAGTGCAACCCATTTTAAGCCAATCATTTATCTGAGAAGAAGCCTCCTTTCTGTCCCCGGCAAACAGAAGAGCAACCAGCATCGGATGAACCTCTTCAATTTTCCCAAGGTCTCCCCGGAGGAATTTTGCGATAAGCTCTCCAAAAACCGGGGAGTCAAATCTTGGAAAGTGAATAAACCTCACAGGAGTGGATCTCTTTTCAAAATAGGTTTGCAAAAGATTTATCTGAGTAGATTTACCTGCACCGTCCAAACCTTCTAATACGATTAACATAATAATGTCTTATATTTGCGTTTCGAAGCAAAGTTAGGCAAATTATGGATAATATTCTACACGGAACTTCTCCGCGAGTTATGGGGATTATTAATCTTAGTCCTGACTCATTCTACACGGGTAGTCGTTGTTTGAGCGAGGATGAGTTTAGGCAGAGATACGGGATGATGCTTGAGCAGGGTGCAGATATTATTGACATAGGTGCCTGCTCTACCCGTCCCGGCTCAACTCCGGTAAGCGAAGAGGAGGAGTGGGAGTTGCTAAAGCCTGCACTTAAGATTATTCTGCGTGTTTATCCACACTCTCAATTCTCTCTGGACACTTTCCGCTCCGCTGTTGTCGAGAGGGCATTTGATTTTGTTGGAGACTTTATTATTAACGATATCTCTGCAGGTGAAGATGATAAGGACATGCTTAAGACCGCGGCAAGGCTCGAACTTCCATTTATAGCCATGCATAAAAGAGGCACACCGCAAACTATGCAGAGTTTGTGTGATTATGATGATGTGACTGCAGAGGTAAGGAGCTATTTTTATGATTTTTTAAAAAGAAATGAGGAGTGGGGAGTAAAAGAGATACTCTTTGATCCGGGATTTGGATTTGCAAAAACTGCCAATCAAAATTATGAGCTTTTAAATAATTTATCTTCACTCTCCCCCCTTATGCATAATGGAGTAAGATATCCAATATTGGTGGGGTTATCCAGGAAGAGTATGATTTACAAACTTCTTGAGAGCTCGCCGGATGATGTACTACACGCTACAAGTGCACTAAATCTTGTCGCTCTTATAAACGGTACGGATATCCTTAGGGTTCACGATGTAAAAGAGGCAAAGGATATCGTCAGATTATATGAGACAATAAAAAAAACCGGTAAAGTCAATAAAGAAAATTAAAAAGATATGAATTTCTCCCCAATAACTGCCATTACTCCTATTGACGGCAGATACCACACCCAGGTTAGTGCTCTTACTGAGTACTACTCCGAGTACGCTCTTATCAAATACAGAGTCCGAGTAGAGATTGAGTACTTTATCTCTCTTTGCGAGATTCCGTTAGAACAGCTAAAAGGGGTAAAACCCGAGAGTTTTGAATCTCTAAGAAACATATACAGGAACTTCTCCATTGCAGATGCTCTGGAGGTTAAAGAGATTGAAAGCACAACAAATCACGACGTTAAGGCCGTTGAATACTTTATTAAACGAGGGTTTGAAACATTGGGTATTGCTCAATACAGTGAGTTTGTACATTTTGGTCTAACATCTCAGGATATCAACAATACTGCAGTACCTCTGTCACTACTCGAGGGTATAAGAGAGATTTATATCCCGGAAATTGAATCTATGCTGACAACTCTTGAATCTATGGTAGCAAAATGGGAGGATATACCTATGCTTGCACGGACACACGGGCAACCTGCCTCCCCTACCAGACTTGGAAAAGAGCTTAATGTTTTTGTGGTAAGGGTTCGCGAACAACTCTCTATGCTCTCCAAGGTTCCATACGCCGCTAAGTTTGGTGGTGCGACAGGTAATTTCAACGCTCATTATGTAGCTTATCCCAATATAGACTGGAATAGTTTTGCGGTCACCTTTACAGAGGGTAGACTGGG
This sequence comes from Bacteroidales bacterium, assembly GCA_030695305.1. Lineage (GTDB taxonomy): Bacteria > Bacteroidota > Bacteroidia > Bacteroidales > UBA932 > Bact-08. The sequence continues at coordinate 3,003 of JAUYTB010000125.1, read as the reverse complement.
TCTTAAGCGCTCATATCCTACAACCCAGATAGAGCATTACGACTATATAGCTGCACTCTTTGACAATCTTAAAAGAGTCAACAATATTCTAACCGATCTTTGCCGTGATATGTGGAGCTATATCTCCATGGAGTACTTCCGTCAAAAGATCAAAGAGGGAGAGGTAGGCTCTTCTGCAATGCCACACAAGGTTAACCCTATTGATTTTGAGAATGCAGAGGGGAATCTGGGAATTGCGAACGCCCTGTTTGAGCACCTCTCTTCCAAATTACCAATATCAAGACTCCAGAGAGATCTTACAGACTCTACGGTCCTGAGAAATATAGGGGTACCGATTGCTCACACAATAATCTCACTTAAATCTATAAAAAAAGGTCTTAACAAGCTTATTCTAAACGAATCGGCACTGAATAGAGATCTTGAGAACAACTGGGCAGTTGTTGCAGAGGGAATACAGACTATTCTGCGTCGTGAAGGGTATCCAAAGCCATATGAAGCATTAAAGTCACTTACCCGAACAAACAGAGCTATAGACAAGAGCGCAATTCTGGAATTCATTGAATCGCTTGAAGTCTCTGAATCTGTAAAAGAGGAGCTGAGAGGTGTAACTCCCCAGAGCTATACGGGTATTTAGATTATCATTTAAATAATAGGATATGAGCTCTTTAAAATTTTCAATTGTAGGATTGATTCTTATCTCCTCCATAACTACCCTGTTTTCTCAAGAGAGATACAACAGGTTTTTTACCCAAGAGAGGCTCAGGGCAGATGTTATCTTTGGCGGAGACGAGAGATCTCAAATGGTATATCTTGATGCCCTTTTTAAAGAGAGCATCTGGAGCGGTTCCAGAACAAATCTAATCGATAGTTTTAACTACGGCGAGTATCGTTACAAAGTTTTCACCCAATCGGGAGAGGAGATATTCTCAAAAGGATTTAACAATCTCTTCCAGGAGTGGAGGACAACTGCCGAGGCAAAAACCATGAAGAGAGCCTTTATGGGATCATACTGGATTCCATTCCCAAAAGAGAGAGTCACAATTGTATTTTATGAAAGGTTAAAAGAGAGTGGCGAGATGTCAGAAATTGGTCGTTTCCCTGTTGATCCTAACGACAAACTTATTAACAGTGAGATACAAAACAACTACAAGAGCGATACAATACACTATAGTGGCCCTCCTGAGGTAAAGGCAGATATTGTCTTTGTAGCAGAGGGATACACAGCAGATGAGATGGACAAATTCATAAAGGATGCAAATAGATTTGCAGGATATCTTTTTGATATAGAGCCATATAAATCCAGAAAAAATGACTTTAACATATGGGCTGTCCGCTCAGTTTCACGCGATTCCGGATGTGATATTCCACAGTCTGACATATGGAAGAGTACTGCTGTCTCATCAAGTTTCTACACTTTTAGAATAGACAGATATCTCACAGCCCCTAACCAGAAGCTTGTTGCATCCTCTGTATCCAATTTGCCGTGTGATGCCATGTATGTGATTGTAAATACAGATAAGTACGGAGGAGGAGGAATCTATAATTTTTATGGACTCAGTATGTCCGACCACAAATTCAGTGCAGAGGTCTTTGTTCACGAGCTGGGGCACAGTTTTGCCGGACTGGGAGATGAATACTACTCTTCTGAGGTTGCATACGAAGAGTTCTACAACCTCAATATTGAGCCATGGGAACCAAATATAACAACACTCAAGAATTTTGACTCTAAGTGGAGGAGCATGATTCTCCCTGAGACTCCGCAACCGACACCCTCCGACCCGGAATTTAAAAATGTGGTGGGTCTTTTTGAGGGGGGAGGATATATGGCAAAGGGAATCTACAGGCCATACCTGGACTGCAGGATGAAAGCCAATACAGCAGAGGGTTTCTGCCCTGTATGCCGTATTTCAATAGAAAGAGTTATAGATTATTACACTAAATAGACCCTGTGACCATTTTAAAAATTCATCTGAATGTTAAAAAAAAATTACCGATATATCCTTTTTGACCTTGACAGAACTCTATGGGATTTTAACTCCAACGCAAAGAACAACATCTTCTCACTGCTTGGAACATTCAAACTCTCATCTATAAATAAAGAGCTCTTTTACCAAAGATACGAACTTGTAAATCACAGACTGTGGGCTTTATACGAAAAAGGGGAGCTTCCAAAGGAGTCGCTTAGATGGGAGCGTTTCCACAAGACACTTCTTGAGTTTGGGCATGACAACAGAGAACTCGCAACCGATATGGGTGAGGAGTATCTTAAAAGTATGCCATACCAAACTATACTTATGCCATACGCTCTGGAAGTTTTAACTCAACTAAAGAGAAGAGAGTGCAAAATGGCTCTCATTTCCAATGGTTTTAAAGAGGTCCAGTATAAAAAAATTGAGAATTCCGGGATAGGACATTTTTTTGATGCAGTAATGATATCAGAAGAGCAGGGGGTACATAAACCATCTCCGATAATTTTCAAACGTGCTTTAGAGTCAATAAATGGAGTAAAGAGCGACTCTCTGATGGTGGGGGATGACTATGCCAATGATATAGAAGGCGCTATGATATTTGGGATTGACCAGTTCTTCTACAGTAGCACTCCGGCTCCGTATGAGAGAGGTGCAACTTATGAATCGGGTGACTTAAGAGATCTTCTTACCTTTTCTCCTCAACAATAAAAACATCTTCGTCATCCTCTTTAAAGAGATACCTCTCCCTGGCAAACTTTTCTAGGGAGTCCCTGTTGGAACTTAACTCGTTAAGCATCTCCTCTGTTGCCTTAATTGATTCTCTGTAGTAGCTCTTACGTGACTCCTGCTCAGATATATTTAAAACGACACGTGACCATTGAATGAGGTTATTTGAGTCGAAAAATGTAATCCATACAACAAATGCCAGAGTGGTAACAAGATATTTATTCCGGATAATTCTCATTACCGGAGAGTCAATAATCAAATGCCACCTCTCTTTTAATCTCAAAACTTCAATTTTTTACAAAATTAA
>JAUYTB010000124.1 GCA_030695305.1 Bacteroidales bacterium | reverse complement strand
ATGCTGTCAAAACCAAAACATCCCCATTTGAAAGTTTTGCAAAGGTATGTAAAAAACAGATGCAAAAATTGTGCAGATATTTTTTCTCTAAAAAATAATATCATAAAAAAGGGGCGAAGGGAAGATCTACGGCAAAGAAAGTTAAGAAAAATATGACATGATAAACCGCCAGCTCCCCTCAATTACAGAGATTAGCCCTAAAACCATAATTACTATCCCTGCCACTCTGTTTATCATAAGAAGTTGTTTTAACCGGAATTTATCCTTAAAGATATTGATTGCTGTGCTGAGAATGAGCCACCATGTTAATGCTCCGCCAAATACGCCGGCTAAAGCAGCAAAAATCACAGTTCCTTTTGATGTTCCATCAACATTAAGACCAACAAATGCAAATAGGCCAAGTATCAGAAAAACAGCTCCGGGATTTGTGGCGGTCATAATAACAGAGGAGATAAAATCTTCGAATAGTTTTTTACCCCCTTTATTTCGTCTTATCTGCTTAACAGGGTTGGTAAGAAAAATCTTGAGACCGATAATAATAACAGCAACTCCTCCATAGAAGAGAACAGAGGTTTCATGGTCACTTACAAACTGTTGAATAAGCGCAAGACTCAGTATGGCAAATGCAGCAAAGAAAGTATCTGTAATTGAGGCGCCAAGACCTGTCATAATTCCGGAGATTTTGCCTTTACTCAATGTCTTTTGTACACACATTACACCGAGTGGCCCAAGAGGAATTGAAGCCCCCATTCCAACTATAAAACCTTTAATAATACTCTCTAAAATCATCTGACAAATCTCTCAAATCTATTCTGAATAACTATTTCTGCGGCTCAAAAATATTAAAAAATATCTAAATAATCTCTATTTGACATTAATTTTGAGAAATTTGAGAGATGGTGATTCAATGAATGGTCCGATACCAAGTTTATCCCATTTTAAGTTAACACTATCAATAGTTTCTGCAGATGAGAGGGCAAAACCAGGCCACTCTCTTGTAAAGCCGTCAACTCCCTTAACCTTTGTCCGGCTATCCATAACAAGAAGATCTCCTGCAAACTTTGAATCTCTTATTGGGTCACAGTTACTACCCCATAACCAGAGGAGTGAATAATAATCATCCAGAGGAATATGTGAATCAACGATTATATTTATCTGACCATTAAGGACACTATCCGAATGAGTAAATGAGATAACTCTATCTTTTTTTCCGTTTTGTCCTCTTAGAACTCCCGACTCTTCGGGCAGCTTTCTGGTGGCATCGAACATAACTTTACCTCCGTATCCGCACTTAGGTGATGTGTGATCCAGAACATCAAGCGGTCCCCGGCTAAAATGGGTATCTGTTTTTGGTGTATAATCAGATGCCATTGCCTCAAGAACCTGTTTATGGTCTCTGATATCAATATCTTGATCTGTAATAATCATTATTTTGTTAAACATCATCTGCCCTGCACCCCACAGTGCATGAGCAACCTTAATGGCTTGACCGGGATAACTCTTCTCTATCTTAACTATTGCAATGTTATGGCCTATCCCCTCTTCTGGAAGGTGAAGATCACAAATCTCAGGTACCATTGTGAATTTTAATGGAGTAAGAAATATTCGCTCGGTAGCTATAGCGATGTATTTGTCCTCCTGAGGAGGGATACCTACTATAGTCGCAGGATAGATCGCCTCTTTTTTATGAGAGATACAAGTTATATGAAGTGTTGGATATAGATCTTCAAGGGAGTAGAATCCGGTATGATCTCCAAAAGGGCCCTCAATTACAAGGGGCTCTTTTTTATCTACATATCCCTCTATCACAAAATCGCAATCTGCCGGAACCTGGAGTGGCTGAGTAAGGCAATCGGTTAGGAGAACAGGACTGTTCCTTAGAAAACCGGCAAGAAGATACTCATCTATCCCCTCCGGCAATGGTGCAGTGGCAGCATATGTATAAACAGGGTCACCCCCTAATGCTATTGCTACCGGAAGTTGTCCGCCCGAAAGTTTCGAGAAGTGTTTTGCTCCGGTTTTATGTCGGTGCCAATGCATACCTGTGGTCTTGTCAGTAAAAACCTGCATTCGGTACATTCCAAGGTTTCGGGTTCCGTTTTCGGGGTCTTTGGTGTGTACCAGGGGTAGGGTTATAAAGCGTCCTCCATCTCCCGGCCAGCATTTTAGTATAGGCAATCTGCTAAGATCGGGCGTAAAGAGGACAGACTCCTGACAAGGTGCGTGACCTTTGAATTTTTTTGGCATCCATCCGGCTGCCTCTTTGAGCTTGGGAAGAAGTCGCAGTTTATCCAACAGAGAACCTCTCTCCTGCATAACCTCCTTTAGTAGATTATTTATATAGTCGTCTATTTCATTAAAAGACTCTATCCCAAGTGCATATGCGATTCTACTGCTAGAACCCATCATATTTGTGAGTACAGGGAAATTTGTGCCGGTATTTTCAAATAGAAGTGCCTTTCCGCCACCAGGCTGTTTGCTAACACGATCTGTTATCTCGGAAATTTCTAATATAGGATCTGTAAACTCCTTTATTCTAATGAGTTCGTTCTTTGATTCGAGGAACTTTACATAATCTGTAAGACTTTTGTACATAATAGAGAGTTTAGTTAAAAACAAAGAACAAACCGGGATTGTTCTGCTTAAATGAGAACAATTAACTTTGTCTGCTGGCCTCTTCTACAAGATATATTACAGATGAGTAGGTTATACCGCTGTGATTAGAAAGACCAATCTCACATGTACGGCTGGTAGCGTAACCCTCCGAACAACCTATACTCTGAACTGCAAGATCGCGTAGTCCGTGTTTATTTAGTTGTGGGAGCAAAAATCCTCTGTCGCCGGCAAATCCGCAGCAGTTACTATCAATAATTACAACCTCTTTTGCACACTTTGAGACTAATGAGTAGAGGCAGTTATCCACCTCCATTTTCTTGGCACTGCATACGGCAAAAACGGATACCTTTCGGTCAACCTTTTTTATCTCAAGTTTATCTATAACAAATTTGTCAATAAATTCGGCAGGTTCATACATTTTAATCCGTTCACCAAAATTTGTCTGCATAGTATAGAGGCACGGACTCATATCGCACAGAACAGGGATCTCTCCTCCATTTGATGCTTCTAACAGCGACTCTTCCAGCTTTTTAGAAGCCTCTTTTCCCGCCTCTACAAAACCCTTGCTGGAGAAGGCCATACCACAGCAGAGAGAGTTCATACCCCTTGGGTAGATTATTGTATATCCTGCCCTTTTAAGCAGGGTCTCTGTTATTTGTGTAATCTCTTTCTCGTTGGACATCTCTCTGGAGAGTCCCATGCTTCTGGTTATACAGGATGGAAAATAGACAACTTTCCGCGAGGTGTCAGAACTTTTGACTAAAAGAGATTTTTCTATCTCTTTATCTGATATTCTCTTAGCCCCCTTAGGGAAAAATGGATTCCACAGAGGAATGATTCCACCCGATATTTTATGCACACCCGTTGCTACTGTTCCAAATACTTTTTTACCTGTCACAAGTCTTAGGTAGTAGAAAAGATCCAGTCCTGCCCTCATCCCGGCTGTTACTCCTCCCATATTTTTCGCAATCTTAAGAGCTATCTTCTCTGCCCTTTCGCTATGTCCCTCATGGCGCAGCTCCTTAACCAGTTTCCCGGTATCGATATCCAACGGACATTTTATATAACACAGACTGTCGGTTGCACAGGTGTCAAGTCCGGAGTAGTTATATAACTTGTGAAGCTCTGCTGCCCTGTGTGGCTCTTCGCCGGTAACTCTTAGACGCTCCATCTCTTTGAAAACCACTATCCTTTGCCTTGGAGAGAGAGTAAAACCCTCAGAAACACAAGTGCTTTCGCAGAATCCGCACTCCATACATTTGTCAACACTCTCTCTTGTAGATGGTATAGGTTTAAGGTTCTTGAGATGAATCTCCTTATCTTCGTTCAATATAACTCCAGGATTTAGAATGCCTTTTGGATCGAATATACTCTTTATCTCCTTCATTAAAGCATACGCCTGTTCGCCCCACTCCTTCTCTACAAAAGGAGCCATATTTCTACCGGTTCCATGTTCTGCCTTGAGAGAACCATCATATTTATCAACAACCATAGAGACCACATCATTCATAAAGTTGCTGTATCTGTTTACCTCAGATTCCTTTTGAAAGTCTTGATTAAAAACAAAATGCAAATTACCCTCTAAAGCATGACCAAAGATAACAGCTTGGTCATAGTTGTGTTTTTCGAAGAGAGATATAAGATCGAGTGTTCCTTGTGCAAGTCTATCTATGGTAAAGCAGATATCTTCAATAATGGGAGTTGTACCGGAGATACGCATACCGGCAACTGTTGCAAAAATCTCCTTTCTAATCTTCCATAACATGGCTTGTTGGGAGAGATCCAGGGTAAACTCTATTGGTAAAAGAGTTTTTATATGCCGGATACTTTCTGTTATTTGTGCAATATTTGAGTGAAGTGTCTCTTTATCACTTGCTTTAGTCTCCACAAGAATTGCACACGCCTTAGAGTCCAAATCTTTGATATAACCAGGCACACCCTTAGCTGAATCAACCGATCTTAAGGCGGCCCTGTCCATTATCTCTACTGCTGTTACCCTCTGCTTCTTTAAAATAATTACTGCATTGCATGCACTCTCAATATTAGGATAGACAATAAGAGATAACGCTTTGTGCGGGTGTTCGGTAACAGTGTTATAGGTTATGTCAGATATAAAACCCAGAGTCCCTTCAGAACCGATCATCAGGTGTTTGATTATCTCAATACCGTCAGAGAAATCTGTAAGAGCATTGAGACTATAACCGGTTGTGTTTTTAATTTTGAATTTTCTTACAATCCTCTCACTAAGCTCTCTGTTATCACGTACCTTTTGGGAGAGCTCCTCTACTCTTTTTACCAAATCTCCTTTTGATGTAAGAAATGCGCGACAACTCTCCTGATCGGCAGTATCAAGTACAGTCCCATCACTCAGTACAACCCTTATATCTGCAACAGTTTTGTATGAATTCTCACTGGTACCGCAGCACATTCCGCTTGCGTTATTGGCAGCAATTCCACCTATCATAGCGTAGTCAAGTGATGCCGGATCCGGGCCGATCTTCTTTCCATATTTTGTCAGATACCTGTTTGCCTGGACACCTCTGATGCCAGCCTGCAGTTTGATCTTACTCCCATCTTCCAGAATAGTATGTCTCTTCCATCCATGTGTTGCCATAACAAGTACAGAGTCAGTCACTGCCTGACCCGATAGTGATGTTCCTGCAGCTCTGAAAGTAAGTGGAATCAAGAGTCTGTTTGCCATTTCAATAACATAACAGAGCTCTCGCTCGGAGTGCACTTTAACAATAAGCTTTGGTATAAGTCTATAGAATGAGGCATCTGTCCCAAATGCCAATGTGCTAAGCGAGTCGTGAAGAAGACTCTCTTTTGGGATCTCCTTTAATAACTCATTGTATAACTGCAGATATTTTCCTGTTATCATAGTAACAACTCTTTAATTTTTGTGGGCCCAATCCTCTTCTCCAGAATTACTCCTTTACTATTGAGTAGATAGGTTTGAGGTATGCGCTCTATTTCGAATTTATTTATTAACTCCTCTCTTTGTTGGGGTAGCGTATAGAAGACCCTCCAGGGTATTCTGGTTTTTCGGATATATTTTTTTAACTCACTTCTGTCGCTTATGGTGGATATTGCAACAATTGTGATCCTTTTTTTACGAAAGGAACGGTATAATTGTTTGAATTCAAAAGAGAGAGGTTGACAAGCAGAGCAGTCCGGATTGAAAAAATAGAGTATAGTATGGTCACTTCTCAGAGTTGAGAGTGGTACCTCCTTACCTCTCATTGTCTTAAGAGAGATATCTGCAACCAAAGATCCGGGGCTGTTTAATTCAATACGCCTTATTTTTGCAGGAACCACCTCATTTATATAGGTTTTGTCAAACCACAGAGCGGGGTAGGGGAGCATATATTTTTTTGCGATATATAGTGCGACATCTTTTAAATACTGCTCATCTTCACTCCTAAGCAGTTCGAAAAGATTATAAAAGACAGCATTGTACATCTCTGTATTATCATTTGAAAGGCGAGTGAAAAGAGGATCGAATGCCTCTTTATACTCAGATGTATCTTTAAGATTGAATATTGAGAGATACTTTGGGGCAAAATCCTCTGCCTGACTATAAATATCGCCGATTCTGCTGCTCTCTTGTT
>JAUYTB010000113.1 GCA_030695305.1 Bacteroidales bacterium | reverse complement strand
CAAATTTAAGAAAACGCATGGTCATGGCTCTATATATATGTAATATTCAACGATAAAGATAATGAAATAATTATTTAAACAAAAAATAATCAATAACCGTGTTACCGGATTCAATTCGTTTTTCTCGCAAAAAGATTTAATGCCATCATCAATCGCCCGGATCAGATAAAATGAATGCTTCTCTTTACATATTTAATTTCTTCGTGGAGTTTATCGTGAAGTTTTCGTGGCTTTTTGCCTTGTGAGGATACAATAAATACTGTTTCTATGCACTATAAAAGCATAAAAAAGTGCATTAAAGTTAGTTATTTAACTGTTAATGCACTTAAAATGTGTGTTTTATATCTGGAGCGGCAAATGAGGTTCGAACTCACGACCCTCAGCTTGGGAAGCTGATGCTCTACCAACTGAGCTACTGCCGCGTAAGTGGATACAAAGGTATAAAAAATAACTACTACTCTTTTTTTATTAAAAGAAAAGAGTCAAATTTTTCACCTTCATATGTTGAACGAAAACGAATACGGTATCGTCCATCTCTTCTCTGAGTTACATAACCCTCCTTTTGCCAGATATTGGTATCCTCAGGAAATACTTTATCTGCAGGACCTGTAATCCATTTGTAAAGAGTGTACTCTCCCTGACTAAGATTTGGAATAGTAATACTCCCTCTCGCCCCCTTTTTTTGAGATATCAGATATTTATCTCCAAAAAAGATATTATTGGTATCATCTGACTCACTCCAACTGCGACCTGTACGGTGATTTTCGGTATCTGCAAAAATTCTGGAGCGTCTGTCCAGATTAAGGATATCACTGACAGCAAAAAGGGTTGAGTATGCAAGCTCTTTAAGATTTTCTGTCGAAACCCACACTCCCGATCTATCTTCATTATAATAGGTATAGGGAGTCTCAAATGTAATAGCGAGTGTGGTGTCTTTAAATCTGTCCCAGATCCAACCCTCTGCATACCTGGACGCAACATCAGAAAAACGTTGATCTACAGGCCTGTAATAAGGAGTGTAGTTGATTGTTAAGGCAGATAACAGAAGCTGCTCTTTATAAAATTTATCCGTGGTAGATTCGGCTGTATGTATCCAGTATGTTATTGAGTTAGCAATCTGTGAATGCATATTAAGCATCATATCAAGAGCTCTTTGTGAAGTAACTCTCTCCAGTGTCCTCTTAAGAGTCTTTACTTCCGGCATTGTGAGTGTATCCGGTCTATCCCAGTTTATCTCTATATTCACCCCGGTAGATGTCGATCTGGAGTATCCTCCTATCACTCCATCCGGATTGATAAATGGTATTATAAAAAATATTGTATTTTTTCTAAGCTCTTTTGCAAAAGGAGAGTCGGATGTTATCTCATCTATCATAGCTTCCAGATGCCAGCTTGACGGAGACTCGCTTGGGTGTGATCTCCCGTGAATCCACACTCTTCTCTTATTTATGTCGCTGTAGGTGCGGTCTGTTATAGTGAGCATATCAATCGGAAGTCCTAAATAACTGCCTCCTATAACTTCGTGCTCTACATCCGGCAATAAGCTCCAGAAGTCAATCTTCTCTTTGTGCCTTTTATATGAATAGGGCACAAAATGAGAGATATAGACCGTATCTTGTGTAAAAATAGTATTCACCGTTCCTTTTAGGAGATTAACTGCCTCCTCGAATCTGGTGTAGTTTACTCCGTCGTAGGAGTAGAATGGTCTTATTACCTCAGAATTTCTTATTGTAAGGAATATCTGTTTATCTTTCACTCCATCCATACGAAAATGATACCACCTTGCACTTGGCCGCAATGCTGTATCAATAGGGTTTAATGGGTCAAATCTTGATTGAATCTCGTATGAGAGGGTAAGAATTGAGTCGTTTGCAGCACGTTTTATCCAAACGGAGTCAACAAGCTGATAGCTTCCGATACTTCCTGTATCAAAATCTGCCGATATTTTCACCTGGGAAAATAAAAAACTACTGCCCAAAATCATAAGCAGTAGTATTGATAGTTTTTTAAAGAACATAACAGATAAGAAATTAGAGTTCACTGGCTCTCACTTTAACCACTTTTCCTCTGTTGGAAAAAGCGAGCTCCGAATTGTTTCTCTTTTTTTCCTGAATAAGGCGATGTAGGGCGATATTCAAACCGTTGAGAATATTTTCTCGTAGTTCTTTAGTCTCTATTTCGCTCATAATTAGCAATTTTGTTGTAGGTAGGTTTGTTGTAAATTTTAGTTTCTTGGGTGCTACCTCCCTCAGCTATAAGCTCTTGAGGGATCGAGGAGTTGTTTATAATCATCCAGTATTCACATAGTGGAATATACAGCGAAAATAGGTTTTTTATTCCAATATCGTATCGTCTTCGGATAGTTTTTTCTTCAATATTATGCCCTCCTGAAGCTACCCTCATCTTAACTCTCTCTACTGCAAGACTTGGAAGATTTAACCAGAAAAAAACCAGCGTCACTTTATAACCGCTTGCCTGAGCATACTTGATGACATTTGCATGAGTTCTTGTTGCAAGTGTAGTTTCAAGGGCAAAATCCATGCCATTAGCAATAAGGTTCTGAATTCGCTCCAGCATAATCTTGCCTGCCTGAATAGAGACACTCTCTGGTTTAAATGGAGATAGTCCTCTTGCAATCTCATCTGCATTGACAAACTCCTTACAGGAGAGCATCTCCGGTAATATTGTATATGAAGCAGTTGTTTTTCCAGCCCCATTACAACCCGATATAATATATAAATTTGCCATTATCTTCTATCTTATATCCCTAAAGTTACAACTATTTTTTTGTATCAGAAGCAGCACTTGCAAAAAGGGCAAAATCTCCTTTACAAGGATCTCCCGGAAATAGTCGCTCAAGATATGCGGTAATCTCTTTTGCAGTTGTTATATCCACACTCTTTCTTGTAGTTATTTTTAGCTCAAGCGCACCTCTGTGAACATGTACATCAAGCGGAATAATAAGATTGGCAGGAGAGCTATTTTTCCAAATTCCGATATCTACTAAGTTGTCGTCTCTCACCATCCAACGACGAAACATATGTATCTTTTTATTGGCAGCTTTAAGATCCGCTTTTCTGCCAAGTATCTCTGTTCTCATCTCTTCTGGCGATAGTATCTCCATAGAGAGATTACTGCTGTAAAACTCTTTAAGGTTTCTGCAGATTTTTGATATCTCAACCCACTTTACTGTTCGGTGAAGACTCGCATGGTCCTCCCTGTAGTGACCTCTCATTATATAGCTGTATGGCGCCCACTCCATCTCGTCCATAAGTCTGCCGCAATCCCGTACTATCATCTCTCTTCTGCCCCAGGCGAGGTGAGAGCAAAGAAGAGCCGATATCTCAATATCTTGTAAAAGGGCCTCCCCTTTTTTATATAATTGGTAGAAATGCCTCGGATATCGGATCGGGTCATTCAAAAAATATTTTGGATGATTATACTCATCGGCCAGCAATATCAGCCTTTTTTCTCTCTCTCTGTTTTCCATTTTACAAAGTTAAAAACAATTAAAAAACAATTGAGGCCTGATCTCCTCTTAACTTGCCCAAAAAGGGGTGTTAATTCAACTAATTGTGGCAAGATTTTTGCTAACTATAAGTTTAGTTATAAAACTAATTTAATAGTTGAAAGATGAAAAAAACAGTGATCAGGGAGCTTACAAAGGCAGAGTTGCAAATAATGCAACTTCTATGGAGCCGAGAGAGGGCATTTATAAATGATCTTCTCGATGATATCCCGGAGCCAAAACCGGCCTACAACACGGTATCAACCATTGTTAGAATTCTGGAAAAAAAGGGATTTGTAAATCATGAGAGTTATGGGAAAACTCATTGCTATTACCCGATTATTGCAAGAGAGACCTATCTGAACAGTTACCTTAAAGGTGTACTTCACTCATTTTTTTCTAACTCTCTGCCAAATCTGGTCTCTTTTCTGTCAAAAAAAGAGGGAATCTCTTTAGTAGAGGCAGATGAGTTAATGAAAATCATTGAGAAAAATAGAAAGGAGAGTTAAATAAAAAAGCATTACGATTATGTGGAGTATCATTACATATATGTCAGAATCACTAATTTGCGGAGCATTTTTATATATGCTCTATGCACTCTTAGTAAATAAAGAGAGGAGCTACACTTTTCAACGCCTCTATATTCTTATCTCAATTGCTGCCATTACACTCTTTCCATTGATTGATATCCCTTTGGGTTTCAACTCTCCATTAGATTTTAGACACTACCTGGAGCCCGCTGTTGCAACAGCAGAGGGTAATGGAGAGTCTGCCGGATTGAGCTCATTAATCAGGAGAGATATCTGGAGTCTCTCTTTTACCTATCTCTATATAGCTGTATCTACTATATATATACTCTTTATAGCTGTACATCTTATGCGGATATATAGAATATACAAAAACTCAACCAGAGCCGGATTCGGTAAATATACCTTAGTGTGCAGCAGTCAAGTTGAGGTCCCTTTCTCATTTATGAATACAATTTTTATTGGAGATCAGATGATAGAGCACGACAGAGAGTATGTTATTAACCATGAATTCTCACATATTACCAGAGGCCACTCATTTGATATATTGATTGTAAATATTATAAATATTATCCAGTGGTTCAACCCTTTTATATATATATTCAAACGTTCACTTATTGAAACTCATGAGTATCAGGCAGACAGAGATGTCTTAACCCGAGGCGGGTCATTAGTAATTTACAGAAAGCTACTGTTGAATTCACAATTTGGACTCTCTCCTTATCTGTCTAACAGTTTAAATAAATCATTAACATTAAAAAGATTCAAAAAAATGGAA
>JAUYTB010000101.1 GCA_030695305.1 Bacteroidales bacterium | reverse complement strand
ATCCATAGTACAGACTCCCCTTTAGAAAATGTAAAGATATCCACCTGGTCATTTTGAGGTGTTTCGTATATATTTGGAAAAATATCAATACTCTCACTCTCCTCAAGCGACCTTTGAGTATCTATATCAAACATCTTTATTTTCTCAACTGTATCGCCGAAAAAGTCGAGTCTCCAGGGTCTGTTGTGAGAATATGAGAAAAGATCAATCAAGCCACCTCTCAAGGCAAATTGTCCCGGTTCGGAAACAAAATCCACTCTTTCGAACGAATAGGCAATAAGGGTCTCTTTAACGAACTCATGTGACAGAGTATCCCCTCTTGATATCTTTAATATACTAGATTTAAGAGACTTTATATTGATTATTAACTCACAAAAGGAGTGTGGGTAACCAACAAGGATAATGCTTTGGAGCTTTGATTCTCCTTCCAGATAGTTCTTTACAGCATTAATTGCTGCTGTTCTCTGAACCTGGTGAGAAGAGTCCTTTTGAGCATTTTTAAGATTATGATTTTTTGATGAAGGAAAAAAGAAGACCCTCTCACTACCCATTAGTTTATAGAGATCTCCGCAACAATATACAGCATCTTCCCTATTGTTAAGAAGCACCATATGGATACCCTTCTCTACAGCGGCAGATATAGCAAAAGCTTTTGCCGAAGAGTGAAGCCCTTCAATAATAATAGCTCTCTCCTCTTTATTATTTATCCATGAAATTAACTCTTTTACAGGAGTTTGTCTTATAAACCTATCTTCAGAAACTGTATTACTCATATGTGGCTGCAAAGATAGGTTATTAACCACTTTCTGTTAATAAATATTGATAATTATTTTATAAAATCCGATACTTTTTATTATATGAATTTATATCCGGATAATCCAAAAAAAGAAGAGGGTTTTTTTCATTAAGATATCTAACAATTATCAACAATCAGTAGTTGTTAATAATCATCTTTGAGTTATTATCAACAATGTTAAAAAAGCAGTTATATATATGGCCATATATTTAATAAATAGTTAATTAACCCTCCATTAAGGTGTTAATAAAATTGTTAATTAATGTTAATAATATAAAAAAACAGTTGATATCTTTACTTATGAACATATCAACATGCTATTATAAAAACTAAAATCTATATTAAAAAATTAGAATATATTTGTAAATATTATAACTGTTGAAAACCATGGTTAATTTCGATCCAAGGCAAGAGAGAGAGAGTAAAGATAAAGATTTTGAAGGACAAATCCGCCCCAGCGATTTTTCTCAATTTTCCGGTCAGGAAAAAATAATTGAGAACCTCAAAGTCTTTGTTAAAGCTGCTATAATGAGGGGAGAAGCTCTGGATCATCTCTTGTTCCATGGTCCTCCCGGTTTAGGTAAAACTACTCTTGCTCATATAGTTGCAAATGAATTAGGAGTAGATCTCAAAATTACTTCCGGTCCTGTTTTGGATAAACCGGGAGATCTTGCCGGTCTTTTAACCGGACTTGAGAAGGGAGATGTACTCTTTATTGATGAGATTCACCGTCTCTCTCCTATTGTAGAGGAGTATCTCTACTCTGCAATGGAAGATTTTTCTATTGATCTGATGATAGACAAAGGCCCGGGAGCCAGATCGGTACAAATATCACTCAACCCTTTTACACTCATTGGAGCAACAACCAGAAGCGGACTCTTAACATCTCCTTTAAGAGCAAGGTTTGGCATTCAGTCACATCTTGAGTACTATGATTCATCTGTACTTCTGCAAATTATAAAAAGAAGTGCCTCAATTCTCAATATTCCGATAGAGGATGATGCAGCAATGGAGATTTCAAGACGAAGCAGGGGAACGCCAAGGATTGCTAATTCACTTTTGAGAAGAGTAAGGGATTTTGCACAGGTAAAAGGGAGTGGCGTTATAGATTCAGATATCACTCTATATGCTCTGGATGCTCTCAATATAGACAAAAGGGGGCTGGACTCCATGGATAATAAGATACTCTCTACAATCATCCATAAATTCAAAGGCGGACCTGTTGGAGTCTCAACAATAGCAACAGCTGTTAGTGAAGATATTGGTACAATAGAGGAGGTTTATGAACCTTTTCTTATCAAAGAGGGTTTTATACAGAGAACACCACGAGGCAGAGAGGTTACCGAACTTGCATACAAACACCTTGGAATAACTATGGAGAGTGTACAAACCAGCACTCTCTTTAAAAATCTGTAAATAAAAATCTTAAGAAATATTTTAATATCTTATATAATGAAAAAGCTCCTTACTATCATCGCATTAAATTTGTTTGCTCTTTTTTTAACTTTAGATGCATATGCCTGTACTTCTGCAATATTTACAGGAAAAGTAACTGCAGATGGCCGTCCAATTTTATGGAAACACCGTGATACAGGAGAGGACAATAATAGAGTGGAATACTTTAAAGGAGAAAAATATAATTTCATTGGTCTTGTAAACAGCCCGGATAAAGGTGGTGTTGTATGGATCGGAACCAATGATGCCGGTTTTTCTATTATGAACACTGCATCTTATAATCTTAAAGATGACGATGTTAAAGAGATGGATATGGAAGGAGAGCTTATGTATAAAGCACTTGCTGTTTGTCGGACACTTGAAGACTTTGAAGAATTTCTTAATAATTTACCCCGCCCAATGAGGGTGGAGGCAAACTTTGGAGTAATAGACGCAATTGGTGGAGCTGCTTATTATGAAACTAACAATACCCGTTTTGTAAAGGTAGATGTAAATGATCCCAAAATTGCACCTCAGGGCTATCTTGTTTATACGAACTTCTCTTATACAGGGCGTTTCAATGAGGGTATGGGGTATATAAGACAGCAAAACGCACTGGATATAATATCAAAAGAGTCACACTTTTCTGTTATTACACCTCATTGGATATTTAACAAGCTTTCGCGCTCATACTATCACTCATTCATGGGTACCGATCTTACCTCTGCTGAGAGTTCACCGGAGAGATTTTCCGGATGGGTCTTAGATCAGGATTATATTCCAAGAAGGTCATCTACCGCATCTGTAGCTATACAAGGTGTAAATAAGGGAGAGAATCCAGAGATGATTATTATGTGGACTGTTCTCGGTTATCCTTCTGCCGGAGTAGCTATTCCTTTGTGGGTAAAGGCAAAGGAGAGGCAACCCTCTGTTGTTTTAAGATCAGAAAAGAGCGAAAATGCCTATGCCTGCGACATGGCACTTGCACTTAAGTATAAGACATTCTCAAATAAAAGGGGAAGTGGTCAAAGATACATGAACTTTAATTTAATTTACAACAGTAACCGAACCGGATATATGCAGGAACTTGCATCTACAGAGCATTATATAGAGACACTATTTGCAGAACCAATCCAAAGATGGAGAATTAAGGGGCTAAAGACAGATGAGCTCATGCAGTATTACAACGACGCCAACGAAGCCGTTATAAATGCATATTTGTCAATCTCTGCAACGAAATAACCCTATTTAACTGCATTTCAACAGAAAAATAGAGTTATCAAGTGTTATAAAGGCTACTCAATTTTTAGATCTTGCAACGATAAAATGTGACCATCATTTGGCGCTGTGGTAGTGATTCTTACACTCTTTACCTCTTTGACCGGATAGAGAACTGCACTATTTAGTACAAACCAAGTCTTGCCGGTGTATTCTTTTCCGTCATAGCTAAATTCTACGTATCCATCAGTTACTCCATAGAAGGTAATATTAGGAATTCCTGTTTCTACTGTGATTCTTTTGGCTTTAACCGGCTCTTCAAAGATATAAGTGAAGTGGTCTCCGGCTTTAATCTTAGACTCAGTGCGGAAGTATGTGGCAAAATTATAATCGGTAACGTTCTTTACCGGAAATTTTTTATTCTCTGTCATAGAGGTTTCTACTCTAGTAACAGGTTTAAGATAAGTATACTCAGAATTTTCCGGCTGGACAGAAACGCTCTTTATCTCATCTTTATAAAATGTAGCAAAGCGGAACTTATGAGCTTTGTCGGTAAAAATTTCGCCCCGGTATATAGGAGAGAACATTTGAGGTTCCGATTCATCTGTTGTATATCTTACTACTGCCCAAGGATAAGGAGCAGTTACCTTTATAACACCACTATTGTAAACCGCCTTTGGAGGGTCAAGTCTAAATTCTATTCCCATCTGGTACATTCTCTCAAAATGGGCAGAGTAGAGTCTTTTATAGAACTCTTCCCACTCTTTATTCTCTGTTTGTGTCCAGCCAACTTCCGAAAGGGCAGCAAGCCGAGGATATGTCTGATACTCCATGAATCTCACAGGGCGCCCAAGAAGTTCTGTCCATAGAGCACCCTGCACCCCAACTATCAGTTTTGATTGCTCTTCATTAAGGTTTGCTGTGCCCGTCGGGTCAAGTGAGTAGGTCTTCTCCGGAGATACTATACCTGCCCAGTTATGCCCTCTCTCAATTGTAGATTGCTTCATATCAAAATAGCAGAACTCTCCCGGCATCATAATGGTTGGTTGTCCTTTGCTTACAGATTCGATACCTTTAGCAACGCTTCTCCATGCATAAACTCTTGTCTCCGGCTTAAGATCTCCGCCATCCAGAATCTCGTCCCATCCTGCCATATGTTTACCGTTCTTCTCCAAAATTGACTCCATCCTCCTTACAAAATAGTTTAGAAGCTCTTCGTGTTTAACCATCCCCTTCTCTTTCATCAATGCCTGACAATGCGGGCATTTATCCCAAGCATCATAGTTTACCTCATCACCTCCTATATGAAAATACTTAGACGGAAAGAGTGCAGCAACCTCCTTTATAATGTTTTCCAGCATTTTAAAATTACTCTCCTTACCAACACACCAAACATTCTGACCCTCTCCCTGAACACTTACGCTTTTATCTTCGCCGTCACATCCAACTGCGGGGTAGGAGGCTGTAACTGCTTTACTGTGTCCGGGAAGATCAATTTCCGGAATAATCTCAATATGTCTCTCTGCTGCATATGCCACAATCTCCTTAATCTCTTTTTGAGTATAAAAACCCCCATATCTGTTGCTTCCAGAACCGAATGCTGGTTTTAAAACTTCATTATCTCCTCTCCATGCACCAAGTTCGGTGAGTTTAGGATACTTTTTCACCTCTACTCTCCACCCGTTATCATCTGTAAGATGCCAGTGAAATTTGTTGATTTTATGGAAAGCCATCCAGTCAATATATTTTTTTACTGTAGCTGCATCAAAAAATGTACGTGAAACATCAAGCATCATTCCCCTGTATCCAAATCTGGGACTATCTTCTATATTCAAAACCGGAACACTCCACACTTCATGACCTGTTGACCTGCCGGAGTAAACAACCGGAGGGAGTAGTTGAAGAAGTGACTGTATTCCGTAGAATATCCCTGCTCTGTCAGAAGCCTTTATCTCGATCCCTTTTGTTGTAATCTCCATAATATAACCCTCTTGAGGTAAACTAAACGGAGAGACAAGAGTCAGAGAAATATAGTTAAACGAAGGAAGGCTCTTTTTTACAGTAAAATCAAAGCCTGTAACACCTACCAACAGATCTCTCAGATAGGTGAGATTGCTGCTGTTTTGCTCATTTGTGAACAGAGTTGTCTCTTTATTAAGAAGAAAACGCCCCTCTCCTATCTCTGTTTTATTTGGTTTAGGAATGATACTCACCTGACCTCTAAGTGAAACAGAAACTAGCAGTACAGCTATAAAAATTAGTAATAATTTCTTCATCTCTAATTAATTATAAGTAATTATATATTTAAATATCTCTCTTTTTATTCTCATTGCTACTTTGTGGGTAAAGATAGTAAAAATGAAATAAGGATTTATAATATTGGGAACAGAGCATAAAATTAGGTAATTTTGCGAATTCAAAAATTAGAAAAAATGTCCGAAAAACTTAATTCTAAGATTCCTGAGGGGCCTTTGTCAGAAAAGTGGACAAAGCATAAGACTCAGATTCGGGTAGTAAGCCCGGCCAACAAGCTAAAGCTGGATATTATTGTAGTGGGTACGGGTCTGGGGGGAGCTTCGGCAGCAGCGGCACTTGGCGAACTTGGTTATAATGTAAAGGTATTCTGTATCAGTGACTCTCCAAGAAGAGCTCACTCTATAGCTGCGCAGGGCGGAATAAACGCCGCAAAAAACTATCCAAACGATAATGACTCTGTCTACAGACTCTTTTATGATACAATCAAAGGAGGTGACTACAGAAGCAGAGAGGGTAACGTTTACCGGCTGGCAGAAGTCAGTAACAACATTATAGATTTGTGTGTTGCACAAGGTGTTCCTTTTGCGCGTGAGTACGGAGGTCTTCTCGATAACAGATCTTTTGGCGGATCTCAGGTAAGCAGAACTTTTTATGCAAGAGGTCAGACAGGACAGCAACTACTTCTGGGAGCATACGCAGCACTTAACCGCCAGATCAATCTAGGTTCGGTACAATCATATAACAGAAGAGAGATGCTCGATGTTGTTCTTATTGACGGAGAGGCCAAAGGAATTATTGTTAGAAACCTTGTTACCGGAGAGATTGAGAGATATGGAGCGCACGCAGTTGTTATAGCAACAGGGGGATATGGAAATGTCTTTTTTCTCTCAACAAATGCTATGAACAGTAACGGGTCATCTATATGGCAGTGTTATAAAAAGGGTGCTTTTTTCGGGAACCCATCTTTTGCTCAAATACACCCAACTTGTATACCTGTACACGGTGAGCAGCAGTCTAAACTCACGCTAATGAGTGAGTCCCTTCGTAATGACGGAAGAATTTGGGTACCAAAGCGTAAAGAAGATGTAGAGAAGTTGCGTTCCAAAAAGATACTAGCATCACAGATACCGGAAGAGGATAGAGACTACTATCTTGAGAGAAGATACCCTGCTTTTGGGAATCTTGTACCAAGGGATGTGGCGTCCAGAGCTGCAAAGGAGAGATGCGATGCAGGATATGGCGTAAACGAGACAGGACTTGCTGTATTCCTGGACTTTAAATCTTCAATTGCTAGACTCGGCAAAGGTGTGATTGAAGAGAGATACGGAAATCTTTTTCAGATGTATGAGAAGATAACAGATGTTAATCCTTATGAAGAGCCAATGATGATATATCCTGCAATCCACTACACAATGGGCGGACTCTGGGTAGATTACAATCTTCAGACTACAATAACCGGACTATATTCAATAGGAGAGGCAAACTTTAGCGATCATGGAGGTAATCGTCTTGGTGCCTCTGCTCTTATGCAGGGTCTTGCTGATGGTTACTTTATACTACCATACACTATAGGTGATTATCTTGCGCAAAAAATTCAATCTCCTAAAACTGATATTAATCATCCCGCCTTTGATGAGGCCGAAAAAGCTGTTAAAGAGAAGATAGCTAAGCTTTTCTCTGTCAAAGGGTCAAATCCTGTAGACTATTTCCATAAGAAACTTGGACACATTATGTGGGATTATGTGGGGATGGCAAGAGATGAGATAGGTTTGCAGGGGGCAATTGAAAAGATCGCAGCACTTAAGGAGGAGTTTTGGAAAGATGTTTATGTCCCTGGAGATGCCGGTGAGCTAAATCAGGAGATTGAGAAGGCCTTGAGAGTTGCAGATTTTATTGAGATGGGAGAGCTTATGGCAAGAGATGCTCTGCTTAGAAAGGAGTCGTGCGGAGGTCATTTCCGGGAAGAGATGCAGACAGAAGATGGTGAAACAAAGCGCGATGATGAGAATTTTATGTATGTAAGTTGCTGGGAGTATGCAGGTGAAAATAAAACAGATATAATTCACAAAGAGACTCTGCAATATGAGTTTGTTAAAATAGCGTCAAGAAATTACAAAGATTAACTATTCAGATATGGACTTTATATTAAAAGTTTGGCGCCAGAAAAGCGCAAGGGAGAAAGGATCTTTCGAGTCATATCAGATAAAGGATATCTCTCCGGATACTTCATTTCTGGAGATGATGGATATATTGAATGATCAACTGATTCGATCGGGAGTAGACCCTGTTTCGGTAGAGAAGGGTTGTAAGGGATCTTCGGACCCTGTCGCTTTCGATCACGACTGCAGAGAGGGTATTTGCGGTATGTGTTCACTCTATATAAATGGACGGGCACACGGACCTGACGATGATATTACAACTTGCCAGCTCCATATGAGAAAGTTCAAAGATGGTGAAACTATCACTATTGAACCATGGAGATCTGCCGGAATGCCTGTTATTAAGGATCTTATCGTAGATAGAAATGCCCTCGATAAAATACTTCAGGCAGGAGGATATGTCTCAGTCAACACAGGAGGAGTTCCGGATGCAAACACAATTCCCGTTCCCAGAGATCAGGCCGAAGATAGTATGGATGCCGCTTCTTGCGTAGGGTGCGGTGCCTGTATTGCAACATGTAAAAATGGTTCGGCAATGCTCTTTGTATCTGCAAGAGTAAGCTCCCTGGCTCTACTGCCTCAAGGTAAGATTGAGGCAGCAAGAAGGGTAAAGGCGATGGTAGCAAAGATGGATGAACTAGGATTTGGAGCTTGCACAAACACACGTGCATGTGAAATGGAGTGCCCTAAAAGCATCTCAGTTACCCATATTGCAAGAATGAACAGAGAGTTTCTGTTGGCAAAATTAAAAGATTGAAAAATAAAAAGTTATAAACTGTTAGTTTATCTTTTTATAGGAACCTACCCCGTGAAAAGTTTCAATCAATCTGTCGTATGTAATTGGAGCATCATCTTCATCTGTCAAGAGAGTATAGAGTATCATCATAAGATAATCTCTGTCGTAGTATAGTTCCAGACGCAGGTTATCGGAAGCACCGCCAATACCTCCCGGAAAGAGAGGGTTGGTAATCATAAAATAGGCATTATCTTGTTCATAAACACCATTAATAGGGAGAGGAACATCGTTGTAAATAAACTCGGTTAAATTAGGAGCCTTAAAAACGATTCTCTGTGGCTTCATAAGCTCACGTTTAATTTTATTAATGTTTTGTGCCAAAAATTTAAGAGTTTCGGGGTGTTCGTTTGCAACAGCAGGGCTGTAAACAATTCTTACAATTACTGCTGCAGTGTCAAGATCCCAGGTTCCGGTAAGAACAATCGGCTGCAACTCTTTATTACATCCGGAAATTGAGAGAGCCATAGCAAGGATCGAGAAAATGGTAATAAGCTTAATTCCTTTCATCTTCATTTTAAAATAGTTAAATTTACAAAGTTGCATGTCCGTCGTAGGTGAAACAAAAGTATAAAAATTACTCCGAAATCTATTAGATTTGTAAAAAATATAAAAATGGAATTTTTCTCAACAGTTAATGGTTTACCGGTTCATATTTCCGATTCAAAAAAGGGAGAGAGGGTGTTGGTTCTTTTACACGGGTATCTAGAGACACTTTATATATGGGAAGAGTTTTCTTCTCTGTTTTCTAATGATTTCCGCATCATATCTATAGATCTACCCGGCCATGGACTATCCCCAACAGCACCAGTAAATACAATGGAGCTTTGTGCAAAAACTCTAAACTCTGTTTTAGATAAGCTTAAAATAGATAAAGCACTGCTTGTTGGTCACTCTATGGGAGGATATGTTGCTATTGAGGCATTAAAACAAAACCCGGAGAGATATTCCGGTTTAGTACTAATGCATTCGACTCCATTTGCCGATCTTCCGGAAAGGAGCGATGAGAGAAAAAGAGAGATCTCTCTGATTCGTCAAAATAAACTTACAAGTCTGGTTAAGCTATCTGTTCCAAAAATGTTTGCTAATCAAAACGTTGCAAGAATGGAAGAGAAGATACTGGAGATTATTGAGATATGTGAGGTTCACGATCCGGAGGGTATTGCAGCATCTGTTGAGGGTATGATGCTTAGGGTTGATAATACCTCATTTCTCAATAGTTGTGATACTCCTATTCTCGTTATTTGCGGAAAACACGATAACTATATAACTGTTGAGGCTTGTGATAAAATGAGAGTCAGTTTACCTAAAGCAGATTTTGTGGTTCTTGAAAATTCCGGACATTGCAGTTTTTTAGAGGAGCCAAAACTATCTGCTCAAGCTATTTCTCTTTTTTACTCAAAACAGATAATAAACTAATAACATATGAATAATTTTAAATTTACAGCATTGTTAATACTCTCTTTTCTTTTTTTTATGCAGATAACAGTAACATCAAACTCTCAGGAGAGATTAAGAGATCATGGTATTGAGATTGGAATTTTCAAGCCGGGTAGATTCAATGCAATAACAGATGTTCCGGGAGTAAAGGTGGGCCATAAAACAATTATAGAGGGAGATGATATTCGTACAGGTGTAACAGCAATTATTCCTCATCCGGGAAATCTTTTTAGAAGCAAAGTTCCGGCTGCCATATATATAGGAAATGGATTTGGTAAGCTAGCCGGCTATACACAGGTTAAAGAGCTGGGTAATATAGAAACACCAGTAATTCTTACTAATACTTTAAGTGTAGCACCTGCTCTTGATGCACTTATCTCTTATACATTAGCGCAGGAAGGTAATTCAAAAATAGGATCTGTAAACGGAGTAGTAGGTGAAACAAACGATGGTGGGCTCAATAATATCAGAGCCAGAGTAATTACTGCTCAGCACGTTCTAGAGGCAATTAACAGCGCCAAAAGTGGTCCCGTACAAGAGGGTGGGGTAGGTGCAGGTACAGGTACTATCTGCTTTGGCTTTAAAGGCGGAATAGGGACCTCATCAAGAGTTATTCCCCCATCATTGGGAGGGTATACTATAGGTGTTTTAGTTCAGTCAAATTATGGTGGTGTTTTGGAGATTGCCGGAGTACAGGCAGGAAAATTCCTTGGAAAACACGATTTTATAAAAGATATTGAGAGCTATTCTGATGGTTCGTGTATGATGGTTGTAATAACAGATGCCCCTCTTACTTCCAGAAATCTTGAGAGAGTTGCTAAAAGAGCTATGTTAGGTCTGGCAAAAACAGGAGGTATTGCCTCTAACGGAAGCGGAGATTATGTTATTGCTATTTCGGTTGCAGAGAGTAATCTGATAGATGAGAGCAGCGAAAAATACACACCGATAGAGCTTCATAACCACTCTATGTCAGCTGTTTTTTTAGCGACCATTGAGGCAACAGAAGAGGCTCTTTTAAACTCGCTGTTCACTGCTAAAACTACAAAAGGTTTTAATGGCAGGGTAGTGGAGTCTCTCCCGGTAGAGAGAGTTATTAATGAGATCAAAAAGAGAGAGTCCGCTAGTAATAAATAGCTATTTGGCAGTGATTTACCATAAGAAGTTGTTAAACGGATAGCGTCCGGAGTGGATCTCTGCAACCATTTTATAAAGATCGTTCCTTAGTTTATCAAGGTTGGTTTTTTTACGTGCAGATATAAAGATACACGGTTTGTGCTCTTTGTTCATCCAACTCTTTTTAAGTTCGTCAAGACTATAATTTTCCGGTTGTTTCTCTTTATAATCAAACTCATCCTGAGGAAGATATCTATATGCATCTATCTTGTTAAATACAAGAAACAGGGGTTTATCTTTAGCCCCAATCTCAGCAAGAGTATCTTCTACTACTTTAATATGCTCTTCGAAATTTGGGTGAGAAATATCAACAACATGCATAAGTATATCTGACTCCCGAACTTCGTCCAGAGTACTTTTGAAAGATTCAACAAGCTGATGAGGTAGTTTACGAATGAATCCTACTGTATCACTTAGAAGAAAAGGGACATTCTCAATAACTACTTTCCTTACTGTTGTATCTAATGTTGCAAAAAGCTTATCTTCTGCAAAGACTTCACTCTTAGCTAACATATTCATAATGGTACTCTTGCCAACATTTGTATAGCCAACCAAAGAGATTCTTACAAGTGAACCTCTGTTTCCTCTCTGCGAAGCCATCTGTTTGTCAATCTTCTTAAGCTGCTCTTTTAAACGACTGATTTTTTCAAGAATTATTCGTCTGTCGGTCTCAATCTGACTCTCTCCGGGGCCTCTCATACCTATACCACCTCTTTGCCTCTCCAGGTGAGTCCACATACGTGTTAGTCTTGGTAAAAGATATTGATATTGTGCAAGTTCTACCTGTGTTTTGGCATAAGCAGTCTTAGCCCTTTGCGCAAAAATATCCAGAATAAGATTTGTTCTGTCAAGTATTCTGCACTCCATCTCCCTCTCAATATTTCTAAGTTGAGAAGGCGTTAGTTCATCATCAAAGATCACAAGTTTTATCTCGTTCTCGTCAATGTATCTCTTAATCTCTTCTAATTTACCGGTACCTATATATGTTTTTGAATTAGGTCTATCCAGGTTTTGGGTAAATATTTTTTCTGTATAAGCCCCTGCTGTCTCTGCAAGAAACTCAAGTTCATTAAGATACTCTTTTATCTTTTGACTATCGTCATTGGGTAAAGATACTCCTACAAGAACGGTTTTTTCCATAAATTATACAAAAAAGACTGCATCTTTCGAGGCAGTCTTTATTAATTGATTTGTAATATATATTATCTTAACTGGAATATTACAGGGAATACATAAACCACCCTTACAGGTTTGTTTCTCTGTCTTCCCGGTGTCCATTTAGGTGAGGATGAAACTACGCGGACTGCCTCTTTGTCCAGCGACGGGTCAACACCTCTCACAACCTTTACATCACTGACACTACCATCTGTATTTACGCGAAACTGAAGAATAACTCTACCCTGAACGCTGTTCTCTTTAGCTATTTCTGGATATACAAGTCTTTCGGCAACCCATCTGGTGAATGTGTTTTCGTCACCACCCATGAATTTTGGTTTGTCTTCTACCATCATAAATGGAAGTTCCTCCTCTTCTACAACCTCTTCCTTTCTTCCCTGAACATACTCCCTGATCTCCACTCCAAGATTTTTATCATCTTCTGTGTTGATGATAAGATCTGTCGTGATTTTAATATCATCATCAACAATAATGATATCATCAGAAACAATAGGAATTTTAGGCATTTCCGGAGGTGGAGGAGGTGTCTCATTGGTAATAGGAATCATCTCATCTTCTATCATTACAGCAGCTCCGTCTCCAAGTCCTGAAAAACTCTTCTCATAAGTCTTATATTCAAAACCTGCCAGAACAAAAAGTAAAGTCAGAATTAATCCAATCTCTCTTAATAACAATTTTTTGTTTTCGAGATCTGCTTTAGGTGTCTTTTTTACTTCCATAACTATGCGTATGTTCAATTTAATTTGGGTTGTAAATTTACAAATAAAATAATAATATAGCAAAAGTAATTGTTAATAAACTTTTACTAAAAAATATCATCTACAACAAAAAGAGCGTGTTAGTATTTTTATAAAATGTTTAAAACTTTGTGGAGCATATCGGAGTCGAACCGATGACCTCTTGCATGCCATGCAAGCGCTCTAGCCAACTGAGCTAATACCCC
>JAUYTB010000091.1 GCA_030695305.1 Bacteroidales bacterium | reverse complement strand
CATCTATCCCCAGATCGCTGCAATGTTTTATAAATGAGTCTATCTCCTCTTCGCTATATGCATATTTATTAGAGAGGGTTGCGTGATTTTTAAATGGAAACGTGGCCTCCCACTCCATAATGATTGTGTTAACACCAAAGTCGGACAACTCCTTTGCAAATGATTTAAGTGCAGGCATTGTCATTACCTGGCAACGGAGGTCTATATGAAACCCCTTGATGGTAAAATCGTTCTTAATTTCCGATCCAACAGCACTATTTACAAACAGAGTATGAATTAAGGCAAAGCAGATTATCAACAAAGTCTTTATCGTGTGATTTTTCATATACTATCCTCCTGTTAATTTTATGCAATTTATAGAATATATTTTGCACTCTCTATATCGCAGTACAGAGTGGCCGAGTTATGGGTTCTTAGTACAGATGCCGGATAGAGCTCTGTAATCTCCCCGGAGACTACAGCTTTTACTGCCAGCGCTTTAGATTTTGCAGGAACAATACAAAAAATTCTCTTAGCACCTATTAACACAGGTATTGTAAGAGTTATTGCATGTGTTGGCACCTCTTCCAGAGTCGGAAAAAAACCGTCATTAACCTGTTGATTGCGACATACCGGATCCAGAGAAACAATTTTCACCTTTTCCGGATCATTGAAAAATGCCACATGGGGGTCATTAAAAGCTATATGAGCATTCTCTCCTATTCCCATAAAAACTATGTCTATAGGGTGCTCTTCCAATAGCTTTGCATAGTTACTGCAAATGGTTTCCGGCACCCCTCTCTCTTCGAAAAGGTAGTAGATAGATTTTGGGCTTATTTTATTAAAAATCTTGCTTTTAAGAAAATTTCCGAATCCCTGTGGAGCATTTCCGGGAAGACCAATAAACTCATCCATATGGAATGCATTGATTCTGCTCCAGTCAATTTTCTGCTGTGCAAGAGATGTGAGAAAATCATTTTGGGATGGAGCTGAGGCAAATACAATCGAGAGTTCGCTCTTAGTTGTAAGCTCTTTGCGAATATAGTCAGCAGCATCAGCCGCTGCTATTTCTCCCATCTTTTCCCTTGTTCCATAGACTCTTATCTCGAGTTTATCTTTATAGAATTGTTTAAGCATCTTCTTTGTTATTTAATAATTTTTCCCTCAATGATTGTTTTTTTAATCTCAATGTTGTTGTCGAATATTACAATATCTGCGTCGTAACCGGGAGCTATTCTCCCTTTTTTATGGTCTATACCTGCAATACGGGCAGGAGTAGAGGCAGCCATTCGGATTGTCTCATTCAGTGGTATCCCTGCGATGTTTATCATGTTTTTAACCAGAAGATCTGCAGTTGCCACGCTTCCTGCAAATGCAGATCTGTCCGGTAGTTTTGCCACACCATCTTCAATAATAACCATTTGACCATTTTTGATACTTCCTAAAATTGATTTTCCGTCAGGCATGCCTGCTCCTCTCATAGAATCAGTCACAAGTGCTATGTTGTCGGCCCCTTTTAGCTTATAGATTAATTGTAATAGTGGTTTTGGTACATGTATGCCATCTGCAATAATCTCAACAGTCATGGCATCAATTAGATATCCGGCCTCAATACAACCGGCGAATCTGAATGCATTCCTCCTTGTTATTCCGTTCATACAGGAATAGAAGTGAGTTATATGTGTAAATCCGGCGTCAAACGCGGCGAGAATCTCCTCGTAGATTGCATCGGTATGAGCAATTGATGGCAGAATCCCTTTTTTTAGGATTGTTTTTGCAAACTCAAAAGCTCCCGGAAGTTCTGGTGCAATGCTCCATCGTGTAATCTTATCACTCCTCTCCAGAATCATATTATACTCCTTAGGATCGGGGTCTCTAAGATATGCAGGGTCTTGAGCACCTCTATGGTTGTAAGAGAAGTATGGACCCTCAAGATGGACTCCTCCAAATTTTGACCCTTGGGTATTAAGTTTGTCGGCCTTATCGTAAATATCCAAAAATGAGAATAGTTCTGAATTGTCTCCAGCAAGTGTGGTTGGATAGATAAGAGTTGTACCGTGTTGTGCATGCATCTTTGCTGCACTTAGAAAGCCCTCTACAGAGCAGTCCATAAAATCGTGATTATTACCACCGTGAGTATGGAGATCAATAAAGCCGGGAGTCACATAGTGTGAATCTGCATCTATCGGTAAATAGTCTGACACCTCAATATCACCCGATTCTACAGCAGTTATCTTCCCGTTTTCAATCAGTATTGTACCCCTTTCAATTGTATCAAAAGGTGTGACTATTTTTCCGTTGAATATTTTTATTTTGTTCATTTTAAGCCGCTTTACTCCAATTTTCAATTTTGTGCCCTTTAAAAGCATAAAAGATTAGATATAGAAAACAAGGAACAAGAACCCAATAGGAGAGTCTCTCTCCGTAATTATCTGCAAATGCCCCGTAAATAACAGGAAGAAAGGCATTTCCGCATAGTGCCATCACAAGAAGTGATGAGCCGAGATTTGTATGTTTCCCAAGATTCCTTATTGCAAGAGGCCAAATTCCGGCATATATCAGAGCGTTTGGCATTCCCATTAATACTAAAAACCAAATGGAGATATCTGTTTTATGTGAGAAGATCTCTATGTTTCCCGAAATATATATTACCCCAATCGATAGAAGCAGGCCAAGAGAGGTTGCTATCTGAAGTGCTCTTTTTTGACTGAGTATCTTGGGGATTAATAATATTCCGATAAAATAACCAACTAAGGTACAAGACATTGTGTAGGATGGGAAGACCTTTGCTGCTGTTAATTCAATACCCATTGTCTCTGCATAACTGATGATTGTATCTATGGATATAACCTGTGCTCCAACGTGAAAGAAGATAGCAAGAACTCCTAAAATAAGATATGGGTACTTAAGTATCGAAGACCTTTCAATACCTGAGATATCGTTACTCTTGTTTTGCTCTTTTGTGTTTATCTCCGGAAGAGGAGAGTATCTGATTAGAAAACCAAATATCAGAAGCAAAGCGGATAGAAACGCATAGGGAACCATAACCCTTCTAATGAGTTCATCTAAAACGGCCTCTCTCTCAACTCCCATAATAACCCCATCTTTAAGTTGCTGGAACATCTCTCCGTCGCTGGCCTGTAGTATTACTGCAGCAAATATGAGGGGAGAGATAATCCCTGCAAATTTATTACACAGTCCAACTATGCTTATTCGTTTTGCTGCGCTCTCAATAGGCCCAATTATAGTCACATAGGGGTTTGCTGCTGTCTGTAATATTGCCAACCCGGTTCCGATGCAAAAGAGGCCGAAAAGAAAGATTCCGTAGGTTCTTGTGTATGCTGCAGGAACAAATATCAGAGTTCCCAAAGACATCATTGCAAGGCCAATTAGCATCCCTTTTTTGAATCCAAATCTGTTAAGAATTTTAGATGCAGGAATTGCCATTACAAAATATGCGATATAAAAGGCAAATGCTACAAAATATGCTTGTGTGTGAGTTAGTTCGCAAGCAATTTTAAAATAGGGAATCAGAATAGCGTTCACCCATGAGACAAACCCAAAAATAAAGAAGAGAGAACACAAGATAACCATTGAGATTAAGTATCCCGGTTTTTTTATAATACTCATATTGCAGTAGTTTATTTTATAAGATAATCAGGATAATAGGTTATTCCTATGGAGTCCCAGTGCCTCTTTAACACCTCTAGTGAAGTAGTAAATCGTAAAAAATCTTTATTCTCCCTCTTTGTCCAGCCAACCTCTGCATATGCAGCAATTCTTGGAAATACTTGCCTGTACATATCTGATACTTTTGGGATATATTCACTCCACATCTGGCATCCTAAACCTAGAAGATGCTTGGTCAATTTTGGGTCAATATCATCCGGCAGAGGCGAGAAGTTGTATGCTTTTTCCAGGGGTATTCTGGTGTATGTATAATCCAGATAGGTATCCCAGTGGTTCGAATTTACAACGTCATATCCTTTTTCCAGTGCCTCTTTTAAGAGTGCCGGCTCTCCTTTCCAAAAGTGTACTATACTGTTTTGAGCAAGTGTCTGCTGTGAGTTCTCTACTGTTGACCACTCATGAACGTTTTTGCCCAGAATCTCATTCCATCCCATCATTCGGAACCCCCTCTCTTCTATATACCTTGAGATTCTGTTGACAAAGAATACCTGAACATCAGAAGGACTTTTGAGATTCTCACGCTCCATCAGCTCCTTAACCTCTCTGCTTGCATTCCACTCGTCATACTTAACTTCGTCACCTCCAATATGAATAACTTTAGAGGGAAAGAGAGCCATCACCTCATCCAGAACTTTCGTTAGAAATGTAAATACTCTCTCATCTGCAACATTATATGTAGATTTAAAAATCCCAAAATCTCCTGTAACAGAGATGTTTTGGTTGCTTGATGATAGCCACGGATAAGATGCTACCGCAGCTGTTGCATGCCCGGGCATCTCAATTTCCGGAACAACCATAATATGTCTCTTTGCAGCATACTCAACAATCTCCTTAATCTCATCCTGTGTGTAGTACCCGCCATGTGGATAGTTATAATATTCACGAGGGGTATCCTTTGGTGCATATTTAAGCTGAGTCTTCTCTCTCCATGCCCCAACCTCCGTTAGGAGTGGATAACTCTTAATCTCTATCCTCCAACCCTGATCGTCTGTGAGATGCCAGTGGAATACATTCATTTTTAGTAACGCCATTTGATCCAACATCTTTTTAACAATCTTGCTGCCTTTAAAGTGTCTCGATTCGTCCAGCATAAAGGCACGCCATGTGAATTGAGGTGAGTCATCAATTGTACAGGCAGATATTTCGTAGGTCCCATCAGATTTTAAAGTAATAAGTTGCCGAACTGTCTGAAGAGCATAAAAACAACCCGATTTTGAATTAGTCGTTATTACTATTTTTTGATTGTTAATATCTATCCGATATGCTCCATCGCTTAGCTCTTTTGATTTTTTCACTATTACAGGACCATTATCCGAATATTTTAGTGTAGTAAAGAGCTCTTTTTTGAAAATACCTTTGATCAGATCTATCTCAGAAGAGAAAACTTTATCATAAGTTATTCCAAGCTCTTTTTTGAATCTGAAAGAGCCCTCTTTTGGTATAAGAGAGTTGGGATAGGGGATGATATTGTAATTTGACTGAGCAGTTGCTGCTGTAATCAAAATCATTAATATAAAAAGAGATAGTGCTTTTTTCATGGTTGTAGTTTTTTATTTCTTCTCAAAGTATTCAAATGGTTTTTTTGTGCTAAAACCAAAGATATTTACCTCATCAGCTTGACTATTCTTGAAAAGCAAAACCTTTTCGCCGCCTGATTTGCTCTTTAGTTTAACTCCGATACCACTCTTTGTCTCCTCTGTTTGCCAGCCATCTCTGCAAATATTGCTCTTAGCAGGCAAAAACAGAAGGATGTTGCTTTTATACCCTTCTCCTTTTGTTTTATATGTAATCATTGGAGCTTTGAAGTCCTCTCCGTTAAGATAAAAGTACTCCTGAGTAATTGAGATGTCATTGATCTCATGTTTACTTAGGGGCACTATTGTAATAAGAGAGTCGTTGTATATGGCAATCTCTTTAGTTTTTTGATTAACAGTCAATTCTACCGGAGGAGTGTGAAAGAGGATCTCATACTCATTTTTATCTTGTGTACAGAAGGCATCTAATACAACCGCAAACTCATCTCCTATAAGGGCAACTTCTCTTGTCCATTCGGTATTACTGTTTACCGGGTCGTTTGCAGGAGAGATCATTTTTGAGTATTTATAAGTAGGGTTATCTTCCCACTCAATAATTCTGTTGCCTGTCTCTCTTTTTCTGGCATACTCAATATCTGATGACGACTCAGCATCCTGAATTCCGTTTATAAGAACCGTATTGTGTGCTTTTGATGTCCTGTACCATCTGTTCTTTATCCTCTTATCGTAGTTGCAACACCCTGCCTCTATCAATACGGGTTTCCCGTTATACCAAAGATATAGCCCAAGTCTTCCTGCATGGGAGTGTGATCCAACTCTTTTTGCTGGATTAAGCAGTAGATACCAACTTCTAGACTCATTTGCCCCTGCGCTTCTCATTACTGCAACTTGAGTGTCGGGGTAGTATGCCGAGTTGAGATAGCGAGTAGGGGTTTCTGTGTTAAGTATCTTGTTAAGAATAACGATGGATGGAATTATGGTCATCTCATAAGAGTCATTTAGAGGTGGCATTGTCTCGTTAGGTTGAGCAAAATGGGACATATAATCTGCCATCTTTCCCAGCATAGGGATTAAATTTTCGGGGTATTTAATACCGTTAGCTTTGCACAGCAGATACATGTCTCTGAATATTGATGTCTGAAACGGGAAGTATCCAAACATCTGCTCAATATTGCCCCCATCGGGATAGTGGGCATGTTTAAGATGATGATTTAGAATTCTTAAAGCATTACTCTCCAATTGGCCATCTGGATCTGAGCTTTTAAAAAGGGTGGAGAGGTATAGCATAGCCAGAGCTCCATGAGATTGATGATTGAAGTCATTTAGCTCTTGTTTGGCAAACCATGACATCAGTGCTGAAGCATGCTCCTTTTGAATGGTCTCAATCAATTTTTTATCGTCCGCTGAGAGAGCATCTTTGGTGAGATAATAGCACCAAGAGAGGTGTATACTTCTCCAGGCAACCTGCATATCTCTCCAGTTAAAAGTTCTTCGCTCCTCTCCCGGTATCCGGGGATTATCTTTGAACCATGTTTTGATAATCTCCATCATATCATTAACGAAGGATTTGTCTCCTGTTATGTAGTACATCCTGGCAAAGGATGGCAAAAAATAGAGCCGGTTTATCCACACACTAGTCTCTATCTCTGTTTTTTCATACTTAATCCAGTTAATAGGATTCCCATATTTTCTGTAAAGTAATCCATCACCTATTTTTTGAACAATTATTGCATCCTGCTCTGTATTAAGTAGCTCTACCTGAATAAATTTACCCCCCTGATCTTTTGGCATTATATCTCCAAATTCAAAGAGTTTTACATACTCGTAAAAAGGGAAATTTCCGTTTTGTGCAGATAGAGTTTTGCTCACTGTCAGCAGAGCCAAAAGGGATAATATTAGCCGAATACTCTTGATTTTATGATACATAACAAGTTGGTTGATTGTTAAAATTATCGGGGGAGCATTATGTTCCCCCGATTAAATATACAATTATGGCTGATAAGTTACAACATCGGACGAAACATGGATAACTCCGTTTGTCGGTCTGATATTTGAAACATATACAACAAAGGATTTTTTTGTTCCCTGATTAATTACAACCTGAAAATTACCGTTATGAGAAAGGAATATTGGATTTGAACCCTCTGTTTGATATGAAATAGGGGTATCGCTCTTAATAAACTGAGGATCTGCTGTATGGTAATATGCCTTTACAATATGGTACTTTAGCAATTCAGTAAGTGTAGCAACAGGAATTGCAGAGAGTGAGGCATATTTGTTGGTTGTCATATATGCACGAAATCCTGGGTTTCTGGGCAGAATAAATGTTCTTGGCCCTGCTTGGCTATAAAGCGATTGAAGTCCGGTTATCACTATCGCTTCCCTTACTAATGAAAGAGAGTCATAGGGTTTGGCAGAGTTGATAAAATCCAGAGCAGTCCCATTGAATTTACCTGTTTCTGATGTAGTCGATGATTGATAGTCAAAACTATCCTGAATACACGAAACTAAGATAAGAGCTGCTGCAGAGAGGATTACAAATCCTCTTATTATTGGTATGATATATCTTTTTTTCATCCTTTTATTTTTTATCTGTAAAATTCATTCTGTACAATATTCGGATTCTTATTGATTGTAGAGATGTGTATAGGCCATACAAGGTTTCTTGTGTCGCTAAGTCCGTTTATCGGCTGCATGGTAGAGATTGCTTTTCCTGTCCTTACAAGATCAAACCATCTGTGTCCCTCAAAACTAAGCTCTACAGATCTTTCGTGCAGAATTGCATTTTCTACCGATCCATACATTGCAATTGCTTGAGATTCTGTTAGGAGTGCAGGTGTTAATCCGGCTCTCATCCTTATTGGCTCTAGAAGTTTGAGTGCATTGCTGATGTTTGCTGACCCTCCGGCTTTATTGAGGGCCTCTGCTTTAAGCATCATGATATCTGCAAGTCTAATCAAGATTATATTCTGTTTAGATGGAGTTGAAATCTGATCGCTCACTCCTTTGCCAAGATACTTCCACACAGCTTTTGGTTCTGCCTGTGTAACGTCATAAATATAGGATTGACGAAGATCTCCGGGCTCAAAAGTTGCCATGAATCTTGTAGAAGGAGAGTATCGTGCGTCTGACCCTATTGCATAGAGTACTCTTAGTCCGTTTGTCTGGGTATCATTATAGCCAACTTCAAAAATGCTCTCTGTTGAGTAACTGTCCGAGAACATTTTACCCCATGCGGCAATATTGGGAACCAGAGTGTAAAGTGGATTTGCTAATACAAGATCGGCGGTTGCTATTGCATCACTATATTTTTTTCTCCACATATAGACCTGAGTAAGAAGTCCGTTTGCACTCCCTTTGTTGAACATAATCCTGTCATTTGTATTGTTGAATTTGTCAACACAGTTGGCTGCTGCAAACTTCAAATCCTCCTCTATCTGATTCAAAACCAACTCTGAGTTGTCTCTCGATACAAAAAGATCTTGTCCTGTTTGTGTATAGGGTTCAAGTATTAGTGGCACATCTCCCCAAACTCTTACGAGGTAGAAGTAGGCAAGTGCTCTAAGTGCTCTGGCTTGGCCAATAAGTTGATTTCCGGTTGGATCTCCCTCAGGAAATACCTTAGGTATATTTGCTATGGCATAGTTAGCTCTGCTAACGAGTGTGTAAAGGGATGTCCAGTCAGCTGATGAGATATCCGCAGTAAGTGTATTGTTATGTAGAAAGGTTGGTTCTCCTGCGTGTTTTATCTTGACATTATCTGCACGACCCTCTCCCCAAGTTGAGAAGTTTGTATGCATTACAGATTGAAGTCCATTGTATATTCCAAATACTCCGGCTTTTGCTTGATCCTGTGTTCTGTAAAAACTTTCGGCAGAGAAACTGCTTATCGGTTTCTTATCAAGCAGGGAATCTACACATGAGAAGAGACTTAATAGTGTTACTCCCAGAATAATAATCTTATAATTAATTTTTTTCATCGTCATAATCCTTTTTAGAATCCAATATTTAATCCGAACAGGAATGTTCTGCTTTGTGGGTATGATCCGTAATCTACTCCCTGACGTAATCCGGAAGCAAGAGTATTAACATCAGGATCATATCCGCTATAGTTGGTGAAAGTAAGCAGATTGCTTCCTGTGATATAAAGTCTCAGACTCTGTAGATTTATCTTATCTACAATCTTTTTGGGAACTTCATATGAGAGTGTTGCAGTTTTTATCTTAAGGTAAGAGCCATCCTCAACCCAGCGGCTCTGAACTCTTGCCTCATTTTGCATAGGGTCGTTTCTTACAACCTTAGGATGGTTGGTTACATCACCCTGATTTCTCCAGGCATTGTAGTAAAACTCTGTGCTTACATTATTGTAAGAGAATATTGAGTTCCTGTAGTAATCTACGTTATTATAGATGTCATTGCCATAGCAGAACTGCATAAATACATTGAGAGAGAAGTTCTTATATGAGAAGTCATTAGATAGACCTCCAACAAAGAGTGGTTGTGCATTACCAATAATTGTCCTGTCATTCTGGTCTATATATCCGTTTTTGTCGATATCTTCCCAGATAACGTCGCCACCTTTGAATATCTTGCCTGTACTGGTAAGATGTCTCAGTTGGTTGGTGTTGTCTGTATCATAGGCATATATCCCTTTGTATTTATAGCCGAAGAATGTAGAAACCGGCTCACCCTCTTTAAGTATATGGAATGAACCATTCTGGATGTATCCGTTTACAAGTACCTCTTTAGGAAGACTTAGTACTTTATTTTTATTAAAGCTTATATTAAAGGATGTTGACCACTTGAAATCATTAACAAAGTTTCTTGATGTTATTGAAAACTCAAGTCCTTTATTTTGGATCTCTCCTACGTTATTTATAACAGATGAGAACCCTGTTGTATTTGGCATTGGAACTTCATAAAGAAGATCGGATGTGTTTTTGATATAGGCATCAAAGACAAAATCTAATCTGCCATAAAAGAATGAGAGGTCGAGACCAAGGTTATACTGGGTTGTTGTCTCCCAAGTAAGGTCTGCATTAGGCATTTGGTTAGGAGCTACTCCGGCATTTGTAAGATAGTTTCTTCCTGTAATAAATGTCCCCTGTGCTGTATAGTTGTCAATTGCCTCGTTTCCTGTCTGCCCGATACTTACTCTAATTTTAGCATCGTTTATAAATTTTAAATTGCGGAACCATTTCTCGTCTGAAAAACGCCATGCAGCTGATGCAGACGGGAAGTAACCAAAGCGATTGTTCTTACCAAATCTTGATGATCCGTCAGCTCTGATGTTTGCTTCAAAGAGATATTTGCCTTTATAATCGTATGTTCCTCTTGCAAAAAATGATGCCATTGAGTGCCCATATGCCACATTTACCTCTTGACCGGAGATTGTTCCTGCTCCGTTAAGTGTTCTTATGTCGTCGCTTACAAAGCTAAGACCGTTAAGCCCGGTAACATCTGTCTTCCACTCTTGCTGACTGAATCCAAGTAATCCTCCAACATGGTGTTGGCCAAATGATTGATTGTATGTAAAATAATTTTCATTTGCCCAAGTGAAATACTCTGCCACACGTACCGCTCCGGTATTGTATCCGACTCTATAGTCAACAGTTGTCGGGAAGAATTCATCCTCTTTCATTGCTTCGAAGTCAACACTTAGACTCGATTTGAATTTAAGCCAATCTGTAAACTTAATTTCCAGATACTCGTTAGCATTAACTCGGTGTGATGTGTTTAGGTGAAGGCACTCTTCTGCAAGAGCAATAGGATTCCTTTTACCGTTTAGATATCCGAGATATGATCCGTCAGGATAATTTAATGCGTATGTTGGAGGTCGTGTGAGAAGAGCTACAACCATTGAGCGGTTTCCCATACCTCCTGCCGAAATCCTGTCATTTGTGCTATAGGTGTATGCGATATTCGTTCCAACTTTAATATGTTCGGTTGCAATGAATTCGGTGTTTGCTCTTGTGGTAAATCTCTTATATTTAGAGTTCCGGATTATACCCTCCTGGTCCAGATATGATGTACTTACCGAGTATAACATATTTTTGGATCCGCCAGAGATGTTAAGCCCTATCTGTTTTTCATATGCGGTATTATACATAAGTGACTGCCAATCCCCATCTCCGGAGTTAACAGGGTTTAATGAATCTACAACAGTCCAGTGTATTGCAGTCTCTTTTGCAAGACCCATATGCTGGTCGTAGTTCTTATATCCCTCAATTATAAATTCTCGCCACTGTCTGGAATTCAGTACGCTCAGCTTTCTGGTGATGTTACTGACTCCAAAGGTGGAGTTGAGACTTATTTTGGCTCTTCCCTCTTTTCCCCTTTTTGTAGTAATAAGAACAACTCCATTTGCTGCCCTTGAGCCGTAGATAGAAGATGAGGCGGCATCTTTAAGTACCTCAATAGATTCAATATCGCCGGGATTGAGATATGAAAGGGCACTTAGACCGTGCTCGTCATCTACGTTAAGAAGAGATGATGATGTTGTCTCTATTGGGATTCCATCTACTACATAGAGGGGAGAGTTTCCGGAGTTAAGAGATGAGGCTCCCCGTACTCTTATTTGCATGCTGGATCCAGGTGCTCCGGAGCTGGAGATTATCTGAACTCCTGCAACCCTTCCCTGCATAGCAGTCAAAACATCTTTAATAGGTGTAGATTCTATATCTTTACTACTTACAGATGCAATAGACCCTGTTAGGTCTCGTTTCCTTTTTGTGCCATATCCGATAACTACCAGCTCATCTAATAGACTGGCATCTTCCTGTAGAACAACAGGACCACCGGTCAATTGATTAGCCGGGAGTTCCCTGCTTTTATAGCCGAGACATGAAAAAGAGATTGTTTTATCCCTTCCTGTCTGGAGTGTAAAGAGTCCCATCGCATCTGTAATAACCCCACGCCTCTCTCCTAATACAGATACGTTCACTCCCATAATTGGTTCATTATTTCCATCTACTACTTTACCGCTTACA
The DNA here is from genome assembly GCA_030695305.1 of Bacteroidales bacterium. Taxonomy (GTDB): domain Bacteria; phylum Bacteroidota; class Bacteroidia; order Bacteroidales; family UBA932; genus Bact-08. Next base: position 3,542 of record JAUYTB010000091.1, on the reverse strand, counting down.
GTTATATTTTGAACTGCCTGTGCGGAAGCGCCTGTTGTAAACGCCTGTCCAATAGAGAGAATAATGCATAGACAAAAGCTTATTACCAGCTTCTGTTTGACTAAATTAAAATAATTCATTACATTAAGTCTTAGTTAGAGATTATTCAATTTCAGATGATATTTCCCGACTAATATCGTCTGATTATATTTTATACAACAAAATAAGTTAAAATTGAGGAGCCAAATTTATCATTTTGCGAAATTAAATCCTATATTTGCGTCAAGTATTTTAACTCTTATTACAGTTTGTAAGCATTTCCTCTGTTTTGTTCTATTTTTTGAACTCTTACTATGATCAAGATATTAATATTGACAGATTTTACAAGTGCATACAGTCGCAGTTTGTTAAAGGGAATTGTGAAGTACTCCCATGAAATTGAAGAGTTAAGCTTTTACAGAATGCCTCTTTTTTACCGTGAGGTTTATGGTGACAGATATGTTGTGAGCTGGGCAAAAAAATGGAAGGCGGATGCTATCATAGGACAGTTACAGGATCTGAATCTCGCCCTTTATTCTAAGCTTAATATACCTATTATAATTCAAAATTATTACGACAGGGTAGATAACGTCATTAATCTCACGGGAGACTATATTGGAACCGGCTATCTCGCAGCAGATTTTTTTATAAAAAGGGGCTTTACCAACTATGCATACTATGGAGTACTTGCTACTATTTGGTCAAGAGAGAGGTACCAGGGCTTTAAAGAGAGGGTGGAGGAGAGTGGTTTTCATTTTTATGAGTATCTAGAAAAACCGGGATCTAAGGAGAGAAAGGTTTACAATCTTGATATGCTGGCAAAGTGGTTAAAGTCACTTCCAAAACCTGTAGCCATTTTTGCATGTGACGATCAGTACGCTTTATACATATCGGAGACATGCAAAATACACAACATATCTATTCCGGATGATGTTTCACTACTCGGAGTGGATAATGATAATCTTTTATGTAACATCTCCAATCCCCCTCTATCTTCTGTTATTCTTGACGTTGAGTATGGCGGATATCTTGCAGCAATGACAATTTCGCAACTTATTAAAGGGGAGATAACTAAGCCCTCTGATATCTTTGTAAGGGCTATTCAGATAGTCAAAAGGGAGTCAACAGAGAAGTTCTCTATAAAAGATAAGTACATTCAGACAGTTGCCGAATTTATAGAGGCCAATTACAATACTAAGATATCTGTAGAGAATCTCCTTAGGATTGTACCTCTATCCAGAAGGGTTCTCGAAAAGAGATTCAGAGAAAATACAGGAACCTCCATTTATAAGTACATTAACTCACTTAGAATTGATCAGGTTTGCAACCTTCTTATCAACAGCAGCAAGTCAATAGAGGAGATTGCGATTTTATGCGGGTTCAAATCTAACCAGAACCTTGCCAAATCTTTTTTTAAGGTAAAAGAGATGACACCATCTGAGTACAGAAAGAATTATAAAAATAATTGAATTATATTTGTAGATAGTATGGCTGTTATCAAAGGATTTTTCGCTCTCTTTTTTAAACGGCATATGAGATATAGGTATAAATTTATATAAAACCATATAAAAATGAAAAGAGTTTTATCAGTTGTTTTAGTGCTGCTTATCTCTGCAGTTGTTTTTGCACAGAGTGGCAAGAAGCCGATAATAGGTATCTCATCTACATGGGGTGAGGGGTCTTCTGCATCTGCTCCTCTAACTTATGTTGAGTCGGTTATACGTGCAGGCGGGGTTCCGGTTGTTCTTCCTATCTCTCACGATCCCGATATTCTATCCCGTATGTTGGATGGTATTGACGGTTTGATAATGACTGGTGGTGAGGATATTGACCCTCTCAAATGGTTTGGAGAAGAGCCGATTCCTGGCCAGGGACAGATTGTTCCGGAGAGAGACTCATTTGATATTGCACTAATTAGAATGGCTGTTGAGAGAGATCTTCCGCTTCTTGGTATCTGCAGAGGCCATCAGCTTCTTAATGTTGCCTTTGGAGGCACTCTTTACCAGGACATTCCATCTCAGGTTAAGGGTTCGTTAGTAAAGCACAGGCAACAGGCGCCTCGCTACTATGGTACTCATACTATTAATATCGAAAAGGGCTCCCTTCTTCATAAGCAGATTGGTCTTGAGAAAGTTGCGGTTAACTCATATCACCATCAGGCAGTTAAAGATATCGCGCCCGGATTTAAGGTTACCGCTCGCTCTGCAGATGGTATTATTGAGGCAATTGAGAAGATTGGAAGTAAGAGAGTTTTTGGTGTTCAGTTTCATCCGGAAGGGTTTACCGCCAGCAATATCGATACATTCCTCGGAATCTTTGAGTACCTTGTAAAAGAGGCAGGAAAGTAGGACCTTGGCAAGGGTTGTGGACCTTGCATACTTTTGTGGACTCTCACAGCAGGAACACATAATTTTCACGTTACGGGCTTATAAAAACCTCCGCACAGCGGGCATGTCCAATCCTCATCCGTTCGCAAGCTCACTACTTGCGGCTGAGTATGCCCTTTATGCTGCGAAGGTTTTTACTTTACAGCCCCTGGAGAGATTAGTGTTCCTGCTGTATAAATAGGGCTTTGCCAGAGTTTGAGGTATCTGTTAGTTAATTAGATAGATATAAAACGCAGTTTTCCAATAGTGGAAAATTGGCATTTGTAAGTATCTATATATTATTAAGTCACCTCAAACTCTGGCAAAGCCCCTAAAGTTTTTGATCCTCTTTAGTCTATTGCATTATACAATTATTGTGATATTAGTTCTTGCTAACTCCATCTCGAACGTTAAGCTACTATGCTTATGTCTTTATATAACAATAGATTACAAAAAAATTCCCAAGAATGTGGTCTGCTGCGCAGGTGTTATTATTGCTGCGCAAGTTTTCCACCTCTCAATGCAGAGAGTTATTCTTGGACTTACGGTTATTCACGCAGCTGCCGCCCCATAAACGGCAGGCAGCTGATGAACGGGAAATAACCGTAAAAGAACAGGAAATAACTCTCAATCTTGCCACAACCCTTGCCAAGGTGTACAACTATATAGTTGCATCAAACTCTGGCAGAGCGCATCTTTGCAAATGAGAGTATCAGCCCTAATACTATAGAGAGAGATGCTGCAAAGATCACTTTGTAGGTGTCCGGCAGCAGAAATGTTATTGTGTGTGCCGGTATCCAGAAGAGTGGAATGGTCTTGCCAACAACAAATTTGATGAATCCACTCCAGTCGATTACCGACACCGCTTTTGAAAAGGAGATGCCGGACGCAATTCCGTTAATGGCGTCTCCTTTTTCGCTGCCGGAGTAGCGCGCATCTATCCAGGTGTCGGTTATGCGGTGGGCAGCCATAAATACCGGGGCAAAAGTGAGGTTCATAATTGCCGAAATATAAAAGGCTTTGAGCAATTTTGCCAGGAATCCATTAAGTGCGCTTCCCGAGTTGCCTCCTGTCCAGAGGAGTCCTTTGTTAATAGCACCGGAGATACCATCTGCATAAACCGAAAACATCATCACAATCAAAACGCCAAGCACTCCC
>JAUYTB010000090.1 GCA_030695305.1 Bacteroidales bacterium | reverse complement strand
CGATTCTTCCGTGAGCCATCCCGTGAATTTACAGATGATGACAGCGTTGTTATGGCTCCTGCAGACGGAACAATTGTTCAGGTTAAAGAGGTTTATGAGGGTGAATATCTCAAATGTGAATGTATTCAGGTCTCCATATTCATGTCTGTATTTAATGTCCACGTCAACTGGTTTCCTATCAGAGGGATTGTTGAATATTTCAAATATCATCCCGGGAACTATCTGGTTGCAATGCATCCAAAATCTTCCGAAAAAAATGAGCGGACATCTGTGGTTATAAACAGATTTGGGTTGAAAATTCTTATGAGACAGATAGCAGGCCTTTTAGCAAGAAGAATTGTATGTTATGCAAAAGAGGGAACAGAGGTAGTTCAGGGAGATCAGGTCGGTTTTATAAAATTCGGATCAAGAGTAGATCTCTTTCTTCCTTTGGATTGCAGAGTTCAAGTCACAAAAGGACAGAGAGTTAAGGGCTGCGAAACAATTATTGCCAAATTAGCGGAGTCCACTAAAATTTATGATAATTTATAACAGCTAAAGAAGATATTTTTGCATCTCCCGGGCGATATCTGCAGCAGCCTCAGCAGCTCCCATTTCAAATCCAATACCGTTAGGGTATCGCCCCCTGGTATCATCTCTCCATGCAAAACTTATTGATCTTGATACGTTAACAAGCAGACCACACCGGCTATTCATCCCATATTTTACAACATCTGCAATAGTTCCACCCTGCGCTCCCACTCCGGGTACCAGCAGAAAGTGGTCCGGGCAGAACTCACGTATCTCTGCAAGTTTTTCCGGCCTTGTAGCTCCTGCAACAAACATGGTGTTCTCTATACTCCCCCACCCCATTGCCTGCTCAATCACCTCTCTGAATAGCGCTCTCTCCTCACCTGATTCATTGCGGGTCATTAACATCTCAAAATTCTCTGCAGATGGATTTGATGTAAGTGCAAGTACTATTGCCCACTTACCTTTATGCTCAAGAAACGGATCTACGGAGTCCCTGCCCATAAAGGGGGCAAGAGTTACAGCATCAAAATCCATCTTATCATAAAAGGCAGAAGCGTAGCGCTTTGCCGTATTACCGATATCTCCTCTCTTAGCATCTGCAATGATAAACAACGAAGGGTCACTCTCGCGAATATAGTTTACCGTCATCTCAAGTTGCCTCCATCCACTGGCACCCTCTGCCTCATAAAAGGCAAGATTTGGTTTATAAGCAACCGAAAACTCCTTAGTGGCATCAACAATTGCCCGGTTAAACTCAAATATAGGGTACTCAAGTTGCAATATATGATCGGGAAGAAGTGAAATATCGGAATCAAGGCCGGTACAAAGGAAACTTCCTTTGCGTAATATATTTTGATACAGTTGATTATAATCCATAATTCTAAATATTGATTATCCCGAAAATGGCCTCCGTTGCGATGCTCCTTTTGATATCCGGCAAAAGGGTATTTTACTGACCGTTCTCCTTCAATCTCTCAGCATTCTCTGCAATCTGCAGATTATCCAAAACATCCTGAAGCGCACCATCCATAAAGACAGGCAGGTTATACATGGTGTAGTTAATCCGGTGATCGGTTACTCTAGACTGAGGATAGTTATAGGTACGAATCTTAGCAGATCTGTCTCCTGTTGATACCATAGTCTTTCTTTTTGCAGATATCTCACTCAAATACTTATCGTATTCCAGGTTATAGATACGGGTACGCAACTCTGCCAATGCCTTCTCATAGTTCTTGATTTGAGATTTCTCATCCTGACATTGAACAACAATGCCGGTTGGGGCGTGTGTCAGACGAATAGCAGAATATGTTGTATTTACAGACTGACCTCCCGGCCCGGAAGAACAGAAAGTATCTTTACGTACATCGCTAATATTAAGATCAATGTCAAACTCCTCTGCCTCCGGAAGAACAGCTACCGAAGCTGCTGATGTGTGAACCCTGCCCTGAGTCTCTGTTTGAGGGACACGCTGAACACGGTGTACTCCGCTCTCGTACTTTAGAACCCCGTAAACTCCGTTCCCGGAAACCTTACAAATTATCTCTTTAAACCCTCCTGATGTCCCTTCACTCTGGCTGTTAATCTCAACCTTCCACCCCTTTCTCTCGGCAAACTTTGAATACATTCTAAAGAGATCTCCGGCAAAAATTGATGCCTCATCACCTCCGGCTCCTGCCCTCACCTCAAGTATTGCATTCTTTGCGTCCTGAGGGTCTGCCGGGATTAGCAGAAGCTTAATCTCCTCTTCCAGACGCGGAATCTCCTCCTCAAGTTTATCTACCTCCTCCTTTGCCATATCTCTCATCTCCTCATCCTTCTCCACCATAAGCATCTCTTTTGCAGACTCCAGATTACCTAATAGTATCCGGTACTTCTCTCCTGCCTCAACTAGTGGTTCAATCTCTCTGTACTCCTTATTAAGGGATACATATCTCTTCATGTCCGACATTACGGAAGGGTCCGAGATCTGCTGCGACAGCATCTCAAACTTCTCCTTCATTCCGGAAAGTTTAGACAATAAACTATTATCACTCATATAAAAATAAATTGAGTGCAAAAGTAGTGAAAACTACCCAATAATTCATCTGTTTTTATAAATCCCTTACACAACGAACAGAGAAAGCGGAGTTTTTATGATAGTCAGTTTTTTTAACAGCAGCAGTATTGTAATAAAGATGCCAGTATGGGGCAGCCTCATCGCTTATGTTTGTTGGGCTCCACCATGCACCATAATAACCGACACCTCCAAAGGCTCCTTTACTGCTTCTGCCTCCAGCTGCGAGAGCAGTAAAACCGCTTCCGTTAGTGGCAGATGTATTTGGCGACTGCCAGTTTTCTGCTCCGGCCTCTTTGAGAGCTCCTCCTGCAGTTGCCGGACCTCCAAAGTAGTTAGAAAGTTTACTCCACTCTTCATCTGTTATAACACGCCACCCCTCCGGGCATATATTTCTGCTGTCGGTAACAACATACCATGTATATAGTCTGCCATAGCTCTCCGGATAGTTCTCATTACCTCCGGCAAACCACTGAAGTTTTGGCTCAAAAATCTCAGAAATATCCTGATTTTTATCTTCTGTTGTCTCAATGGGAT
>JAUYTB010000088.1 GCA_030695305.1 Bacteroidales bacterium | reverse complement strand
TTATATTTTTTTAAAAAAGAGATATACTCCTCTTTAATATCCAAGTTATTAACACTTCCTTTTTTACCTGATGGCACAACTTCGCGACTCTCCATCCACCCCTTAATGGTACCCAGTCCGGTATCGTAACCAACAGGGAGTGCATTATCTCTGGAGACCTTAAGTCCGTTATACTCTTTTGGGTTGTGAGATGCAGTTATCTGAACAGATGCCGTAAAACCATACTTTCCTGTTGCAAAATAGACCATGGGTGTAGTTGTGAGACCAAGGTCATAAACATCTGCACCGGCATCAGTTATACCCTTAACAAGATACTCGAAAATCTCAGGAGATGATTCCCTTACATCTCTGCCTATAAGCACTTTATCTGCTTTAAGCAACTCCGGAATAAAGAATCCTATCTTGTAAACACTCTCTTTATCGAAATCCCGGTTGTATATACCCCTGATGTCGTATGCATGAAATGCTCCCATAACTGATTATTTTGCAATTTTATATGTTGGACGTGCCTTTCCTGATTTGATGCTGTTAAGTTTGGATTGAAGCATCTTTTTTCTGATAGGCGCCGCCTTATCTGTAAATAGGATCCCTTCCAGATGGTCCATCTCATGTTGCACCATTCTGCAGGCAAAGTCATCAAAACTCTCCTCTTTTAATACAAAGTTTTCATCCGTAAAAGAGACCTTGATCTTCCTGGGGCGCTCTACAACAGCATTTACATCCGGGATACTTAGACACCCTTCGTTAAACTCTATAAGCTCTTCGCTCTCCTCTTTAATTACAGGATTTATCATAACCCTCTTAAATCCGTCCAGCTCCGGCATATCCTTTGAGAGCATAGTTCCATCTACTATAAGAACCCGTATAGATTTCCCAACCTGGGGCGCTGCAAGACCTACTCCATCGGCCTTATGCATAGTCTCCCACATATCCGATACCAACTTTGAAATCTCCTCTTTTACTCCCGGAACATCCGTATCAACCTCTTTTGCCTTCTCTCTTAAAACTTCTGCACCATATACATATATCGGCAAAACCATAAATAATCAAAATTTAAATTAAACAATATTAAACAAGAAGATTCCCACTCTATTTTGGGGTTCTGTTAAGATAACTTTGCAAAATGATTGCAGCACTTATCTTATCTACCATAGACTTATCTCTTCTGTCCATCTTTTTAACACCTCCGTCAATCATTGCCTGAAAAGCCATTTTTGATGTGAATCTCTCATCTTCTAATGTAACAGGCACATCCGGAAAATGTTTGCGTAAAAGATTCAAAAATTGGTCCACAAACTTCGCACCTTCGGAAGGTGTGTTGTTTAGATTTACCGGATACCCCACCACAAACCTTACAATACTCTCTTTTTGGGTATAATTTTTGAGATA
>JAUYTB010000087.1 GCA_030695305.1 Bacteroidales bacterium | reverse complement strand
TATCTCAATATCATTGCCTGTGCATCTGAGAGATCCCCATGATACACCTATAATGAGGTTTGCTCTTCCGGCCACCGTAGAACTCTTCTGAATAGCCTGTTTTGCTGTCTCAATTGCCTTTCCAAGATTCTCCATCTTTGTTAAGTAGAAGTTGGCAAGAGTTACAAGCATATTTGCATCCTCTTCGTCATTGGATTGGTCACTATCAATTGCCGCCTGAAGCATTTTTATTGCATTTACATGATCTCCCTTTGCATCATATAGACGGTACAGATTACGAATATAGATATAATTTGTTGGCTCCATCTTATATAACGCCTCAACTGTCTCTAGGAAAAGATCTTCTGTAAAACACTCTGCCTGACTTAGTAAACTTACAATTGTAGAGACAAGACCCTTATCAGTCGGATTCTCCCTGAATCTCGGGGTGAAGAGCTCCACTATATTGGCACAACTTGCAATTCCGCTAGTTGCAAAAAGATTATCAATATCCTTCTTTGCGGGATCTGCTTTTGGACGCTTTGCTGCTATTTGAGCATCAATAATTTTTGTTACTCTTGTATATGTATTCATAACATCCTCGGCAGAGACCATCTCCTTGGAGTACATTTCACTCATCTTTTGCATTGCAAGTATAAGCAGCCATGGATCTGTTTTCTCTCCTGCAATCTCTATCGCCCTGTTTGCTGCTTCATAAAGTTTTTCTGTTTTGTCAGACATGTACATAGTCATATCCTGTACTTTGAACTCTGCTGCAGAGGCTGCATGAGAAGGAAAATACTGTATCCTCAGGTCATACATCATAAGAAGAGAGTCAAGAAGAGCATTCTTGAGCCCTGGATTATCTTTGTTTTTCTCAATAAAATATCTGAAGAGCGTTTGTCCGTCCTGATAAAGACCCTGTCTTACACCCGGAGGGCATAGACGGAAAGCCTCTCTCCATAGAGGAGCTGCTTCAGCATAGTTATTCTGTTTCATCCAATCGTTGTAGAAAGAGAGACTCATCCTACACTCTTCGCTTGCGCCGGCAAGAGCTCCCTGGGCAAAGCCAGATACAGCAACCAATGAAAGGATTGTAGAAATTAATAAAATGCGTACTTTTTTCATGATCTTTGAAATTATTTAATAACCGGTTATTAGTCGTATCTATATTTTATAAACCAAATATCGTGC
>JAUYTB010000084.1 GCA_030695305.1 Bacteroidales bacterium | reverse complement strand
ATTATGGATAACAATATTACTACCTCTTACAATGGCGGCGAGAAGATAAAGTACAATATATGGAAGAGTGCTTCCGGAAATTCACATCCGGCTCTTATCAAGAGTATCAACTATGCATATCATAAACCCTCATCAATTCTTACAAAGAATGTAATAACTGCAATATTCCAAAACAAGGATATTAGTATGTTTGACTGTGTAGATTTCTCTCTGTATAAGAGTGCAGAACATATCTTTCCGGGAAAGGGTGCCAACTTTGATCCGCAGGCGTTCTATACCATCAATAATGCTCAGTGGATTCTAGTAGCAAACAATATGGCCTATCTGTTTAACAGTAACCAGGGGATAACATCATTTATGCTTCCCGCATCCGGTGTTAACTATGTAGATAAGGGAGTCATGGTTGCAGATAACTCTGCCGGGTCTGGTCCGTACGCTTTTTGGTATAATAGTAATACCGGTAAGTTCTATAATATATCCATGACATTTACCACTCCGGCTACAGGAGGAGAGTACACCACTCAGGGGGTATTTGATCCGACAAATCTTCCCAATAGAAGAGTGGTTGCCGGCGATATCTCTATGGACGGGGTTACATCTGTAATGCTTTTAAAGAGTGAAATTACCGGCAATTATGAGCTCTATGCCATATCTTTCAGTTTTTCAGATTCAAATTGGAATCTTACCCCATCTACTCCTAAACTTAAGGCCGATCTCCCTTCAGATCTGACACCTATTCTTAACTCTGCAGTCTCCGTTTTCTTCTCAATGTTTGAGCCGATAATGTATATTGCAACCTCTTCACGTATCTATGCTGTCAACTTTGGGGGTGGAGTGATCTCCTACGGAGAGAAGTATTCTGCTCCTGCAGGTGAGACTATCACAATGGCAAAACTTTTTGTACAGGGGAGATACAGACTTAACAGAAAGGAGTTTAACGAGACATCAGGCCCTATTTATGAGGCCCCATTGGCTTTGAACACCAAAGCTGTTGTAGTGGCAACACAAAGTGGAGAATACAATGGTTCAATCTATCTAATTCCGCAGAGTGGAACGGGAAATGGCGATCTGAACAGTGTTAATGCCAAAAAATATTCGGGATTCGGTAAAATACTTGATTTTACATTCCAAGGACAATAAATTTTATTTAAATGAAAAAGATATACGTACTTAGTGCCCTGTTCATCATCGCATGCAATCTGTGCAGTGCTTCTGCTGCAACGCCCCAAAACAAACCCAAGAAAGCAGATAGTGTGACTCCTGCGGCAAAAAAAGACTCTCTCTCGGCTTATGACAAGCTATTTAAGGATAAACACGAGAGTGTAAAGGGGATGTTTACCCTTCACAAGATCAAGGAGAAGGTCTATTTTGAGATTCCACTTAATATGTTTGGCAGAGAGATGCTTATTGCATCTACCACGACAGAGACTAGTGACAATGCAAACGGCATTGTGGGTGGAAAAGCAGATCCGATTCATGTTGTTTTTACAAGGTCGGGGGAGAGTGTCCATCTGAGAAGGGTGAACAGTGATGTTATCACCGATAATGCGAATTCAAATATTGCCAAGGCAATTGAGAGGAGCAATATCGGTTCTATTATGAAGAGTATGAAGGTTGAGGCTTGGTCTAAAGATAGCTCTGCCGTGGTGGTAGATATGACCAGCTTCTTTGTGGGGGACAATAAGGATCTCTCTCCTTTTGATAAGTATAGTCAATATACTATGTTCAACGGATTAAAAAGGAGTGAAACTTTCCGTCCGGAGAACTCTTTTCTTGGAACGATAAAGTCTTTTAGCGACAATATCGTGGTTTCTAGCACTCTAAGCTATACGTATACACTAACTGATGTAAGAAATAACAGGACGGTTGTAAAAGATGAGCCATTCACTGCAGTTATCTCAAGATCTATAGTTTTACTTCGTGAGACTCCTGCTCGTCCCAGACTTGCAGACTACAGGGTGGCTGTCTTTAACACCGGGAAATTTATGTTTGGCGAGATGGAGCAATCTTCACGGATTGTTTACTATGCCAACAGATGGAATCTTGTGCCTAAGGATATGGATGCTTTTAAGGCGGGTAGACTATCTGAGCCGGTAAAACCTATTGTTTTCTATATTGATAACAACTTCCCCGAGAGGTGGAAACCATTTATCAAAGAGGGTGTTGAACAGTGGAATGAGCTTTTTGAGCAGATTGGCTTTAAGAGTGCCGTGGTCACTATGGATTTCCCTCTAGACGATCCCGAGTTCGATCCGGATAATATTAAATACTCATGTGTACGATACGCTCCGATTGGTATTCAGAATGCAATGGGTCCTTCTTGGGTTGATCCTCGTTCGGGTGAGATAATAAATGCGAGTGTCTATCTCTATCACGATATTATTAAGCTTCTAAACAACTGGATGTTTGTTCAGATATCCCCTGCAGATAAACGTCTCCAGAGAAAGGGTATTCCGGAAGATATTATGAATGACGGTATAAGATATGTGGTTGCTCATGAGGTTGGTCACTGTCTTGGATTTATGCACAATATGAGTTCCTCTAATGTTGTTCCGGTTGACTCTCTTCGCTCTCCCTCTTTTACAAACAGTAAAGGAACAACAGCTTCAATTATGGATTATGCCCGTTTCAACTATGTTGCACAGCCGGGTGACTTTGAGAGGGGCGTCAAACTAACACCTCCGCGTTTTGGAGAGTATGACAGATTCCTGATTAAGTGGAACTACTCCTTCTATCCGGAGATCTCAGATGCTACTGTAGAGGCAGATCTGCTTACGAAAATGGTAAGCGAGGCCATCAAGGATCCTGTTTACCGCTATGGAAAGCAACTCTCCTATGCTCTTGATCCACGGTCTCAGACGGAGGATCTTGGAGATGACGCAATTAAGGCTTCTGAGTATGGTATTGAGAACCTTAAATATTTGATTGGTAATCTAAATAATTGGGTTGGGGCAGATGATGAGGATTTTTCATACAGAAGTGAGATTTATGACGGGATTATTTTCCAATACATTCGTTATATAAACCATGTTTTTGCCAACGTTGGGGGTATCTATCTCAATGAGGTTAAGGTTGCAGATAAGATGGTACCGTTTGAGAGCGTGGAGCGTGAGAAACAGAAGAGTGCCCTGCTGTTTATTATGAATCAGATTAATAATATAGACTGGCTTGATAATGAAATTCTTATGCAAAACATGACAATAATGGGCTCTGCAAAGAATCTAATACAGTCAATTCTTGCCAAGGCGGTTATATCTGCACCTGGCAAAGTAATGCTATCTGCCTCTATATCAAAGGATCCATATGACTTCTTCGAATGTTCTGACGATGTATTCAACTTTGTCTGGAGCCAAAGCAGCAGCAAAAAAAGGGCTCTGACCCCAATTGCCAAGTTTATGCAGATTGAGTATGTAAACAGCGTTCTTACTTCCAGCAATGTTAGTAAATTAGTACGTAGTTCGGGAATTTCGGAGATCTCTCTATTTGATATCTTACGTGATGAGGATAGATCCGGGAGATTCTCTGCACTAATCTCTTCAAGATCTGTTCTGGAGAGCACTCCTGCT
>JAUYTB010000060.1 GCA_030695305.1 Bacteroidales bacterium | reverse complement strand
TGCTAACCCTTCAGTACCACATTTGCACCTGACTATTATAAAGAACGGAGCTGAAATAAACCCGCAAGAGTATATCTATGGAATAATAAGTGCAAATACAACAACAATAATTACAAACTGTGGAAATTAAAAAATATATGTTATGAAAAAAATAAGAACATTTATCAGCATTTTAACTGGGTTGATAATAATCCTTTTAAACAACCAGAAGATATCTGCCCAAGACGTAAATGGGATGAAACTAACAGAGACATATAACTACACTTATGTCATTAACAAATTTGGGACACCAGACAGTTATTGGAGTGGTCCCGGTGAAGATGGTTTAGATGAAGAGTATTACTATGGACCAAATCTTTTCAGATTTAGCGAAAATGGATGCTTTGGAGCGTTTACTTTAGAAGACAATCGTTTTGCAGTTTTTACATTAGACATGCAAGGTGGTATAAAAGTTGGCGATTCCGTAACAAAATTTAATCAGTTGGGTTTTGGTCAACTTATCTCACGCGGGAATAACCATTATGAATTTAAAGGACGCGGCGATGCCTGGTTTGATATATATCACAATAATGGCATTATTACTTTAATGTGTTGTAGTTTCCCTTCTTAGTATTTGATTATTAAATTTATTAATCCCAAGTATACGCTATCCGAGATTCTCTTTCTAAAACATTAAAATATTTATGAAAAGAATTATAATAATTGCATTTTTAGCTTCATATCTAATTTCTTGTCATACCAGAAGTATCAATAATGAAGTGAAGAGTGAATATAATGGAAGGTACTTTGTTGACATGGATTCAGAGTCAACCCCTTCTCTTAATCTTTTTTTCTCAGAGATTGAGGTGATTAGGTTACAACAATCTGTAGGGTCATATTTAAACTATCCTTTTATTAAATATAAAATATTTGATAGTACACTCTATTTCCTAGATCTAAGAAGACATGAAATCCTCCTTTTTAATTTAGAGGGTATATTCATAAAGAAAATAAATCACCTTGGGAATGGACCAGGTGAACATAATATGATTTGTGACTTTGGAATAAATAGATTTTCACAAAATTTGGAGCTACTTACTCCCCAAGGTAAATTACTAATATATGATAAAACAGGAGAACATTTTCTTGAATATATAAATATTTCTGAGTTTGTAAGTGCAGTACACAACTTTGCAAACCTTACAAATGATATCTATGTTTTCTATTCCGAATATGCAGAGAAGAAAATTCTATACTACTCAAAAAAGAGCAAATCGTCTGTTAACAGCGAGTACTCTTTACCATCATTCATCGCCTATACTCATTTTAACCACTATATGACCCCTTTTATTATGTTTTCTGACACCTTACGGTTTTACGAGGCGCATAATGGTATGATTCATAATTTTAATCCGGAAAAATATATTATGGAAGATTTCTTACAGTGGGACTTTGGTAAATATAACTTTAAATTGGAAAAGATTCCGAAAAATGAATCGGAATCTTTCTATAGAAATATCGCATCAAACATTGGGATGAAGTATGTTACTCCATTTATTCATTGCGTTGAAAATGATAGATTTATAATTGCAAGAACCAGGTTTAGAAATAAATTTTACACTATCATTTATGATAAAAAGAGGAAGCAAAATTTTGCGTTTAATTTGTTGGAAGAAGGTGTGCAGATTAATGCAGAAGTAGAATTAAATGGATCGTTCTATTCCTGTATAATGCTTGAAGACATAAGTTTGCTCCTTAATAATAAAATTATTGGAGAATCGAGATATATCAATCTATTAAAAAATTCAAGAGAAGGAGACTTATTTATTATAAAATACAAAATCTAATGAAAAATCTTTTTTTGTTATATTCCCTCACCTTTTTTTTAATAATATCACATAATTCTTGTAGTCGAAGTAACCATGACATCTCTATTGATAAGATGATTATGTATAATCATGTTTTTTCAAGTATACATAATAATAATCAGGTCATAAATAACGAACAGTTCAAAAGCTATATTGAAAAACACAACCTACACAATGAAAACATATTTGTAGTCAGGTACTCATTCTTTAGCTGTTATTCATGTGTGAAAATGTTGTATAAACTTTTTGAGGATACGTTGCCGGATTTTAAAACGAATAAAAAAGTACTTATTATTGTCTCTGGGTTTAAAAAAGAGGTTAAAGATTACTTTTCAATAAAGATTGATACTAACCTAGGAATCGGACTTCCATATGATGAAACGGGATCTGTGTATGTAATGATTGTAAACAACTTCATTACTAATCATTTTTTTGAACCGGATAAAGCTAACCCTGGAATTGCTGAAATGTATATTGGTGAGATAAAAAGGAGATACTTCTTAGATTAAATAGAAACCTTGGCAAGGGTTGTGGACCTTGCAAATCATTATTCATCATTATTTATCATTATTACAGCGTATTATATACATTATTCTTAGAAATTTTTATATGTTTGTATAGACAGAGGGCTTACCTATACTTTAGAAGAGTAGTTTGTCATTCTCTGATTTATGATTTTAAATAACACTCTGGTTTAAATAGGTTTTATATAATAATATTTTAGTTTATGTTCAAGAAAAAACAATTAATATCTTTTTTTGGTTTTTATATACTGTTAATATCTACAATATGCTGTTCAAAACCATTATTCCCGGGAAAAGATATGACACAAAAAACACCTGACAAACAGCTACTTTACTCACATCATAAAATAAAACTTCCATCTTTCAATAAACCTTATAAGTTTAATTTATTGAATGATGTCAAAGTTACTCCTAAGTGGAATAAATTAAGAAAATCAAAATCCGGTGGTACATATATAATACCATTGAAGATGAGTAAAAAAGTTTATTTAAAATCATCCAAGAAAGACTACGGAGATCTTTCTCTTATAGCGTTTATGTTAATTAAGAAAGATACAACTTTAAAGAAAGAGGAAGAAGAAAGAATATTTGTTTTTATGGCTAACTCAGATAGTCAAAAGAAAAAGGAGGACTTAGTTACTGTTGGTGGTGGAAACAAATCTGATATACAATTTGTTTCAATTTCTAAATTAGATGGATTCTTGCTTTATGCTTTGGTTTTTGTAGATGATTGTCTGGAATATTTAATTATGCCATCTAATGTTCCTATTATTGATCCAAATTTTCAGGATGAACCTGATTTTAATGCCTGGCTTGAGACGAATAATCGAAATAATTGGAAATTGAACAATGATATTGGTGTGTACTACAAAGCTTATAAGTCTGTAAAGAGGGATAAGAAATATAAGGATATCGCTAACTGGGGTATTGTAAGACCTGACCTTTGGTAATATGATTAAATATTTAATCACCATATATATGAAAAAACCTTTATTTTGTTTAGTTTTAATTTTCTCACTAAGTTGTTGCAGGGTTAATAGTAGTATAGTTATTGTGGATACTAACAAGAATTATCCTATGCTTGACTTGAAATTAAGTGATGTTGCCGACATTACTTATATTCCACTAAAATTTAACAAGGACTCGATCCTGTTTATTAGTAATGATATCAGCAAAAACATATACGTTTCAAAAGATAAAATTATTATTGGAGATAGGAACCGCGTTGATTCAAGATTATTTGCATACGATCATAAGGGAAATTTATTGTACCAAATAGGTTCTAAAGGGAGAGGCCCTAGTGAGTTTCTCGATTTCTTCATCTTTACTGCCGATACCATTTCTAATGAGGTTGTTATATATAATCACAACAACTTAAGGTTCATTATATATGACATTAATGGCAACCATAAGTATGACAAACAATTATTGAACGGCAATTCAAAATTTTATCAAATGGAGAATATTGGCTGTGATTATATTATTGGCTATAATTACCGATCAAGCTATTTGGCTCCAAATTTATCAAGGAATCCATTAGGAGTAGATGTTGTAAAAGGTAGTGAGAAAGCTTTGGTGGCCTTTGAAAAGAAATCTCTGGCTAACAAAGAAATGCGTGACATCTATTATCCAAGACCATATATTAGTGACAACATGCCTGGATTAATTTGGCAAATGACAACAACTTCAAATGGCACATATATTACAAGTTTTAGATCTGATACGATATTCTATGTAGGAAATGATTTAAGTGTGACACCAAAATTTGTTGATGTAACTAAATATGGGCACGAGGAGATTACAATTTTCCCTACGATGGAGACAAAAAAATATGTTTTTTTTAGTACAGAAATGAAATATGGGAAAAGTGGAAAACTCAGACATTTTGCATATGATAAATCAAGTAATAGTATATTCCGTATTAATAATAATATATCGGAAGACATCAATAAATGTAACTTTAGACTGGCATTAATTAATAATGAAATAGTATTGAATCAGTTTACTTTAACTCAAAATCACAATTATGCTGCTATTCTACTGACATCTATATTTTTGAAAGATCATTACGAAGCACTTAATATAGAGTTAAAAACAATCTCTGATTCTCTTAGAGAGGATGACAATCCGGTTTTGATGCTTATGAAGTTTCGGTAACTGAATAAAAATTCCAAGTAATGTTAAAGGAAATACACTTATAGTTGCCTACTGGCATCTTCAACCGGGAGGTACAATAAATCCAAATACAGGTCAATTTTATAAAAACGGTGATCAGGTAATAGTAGGAGACATTGTAGGCTATGCAGGAATAACAGGAATAACAGGAACCCTAACCCTTTAATATCACACTTGCACCTAAATATTAAAAAGAACGGGATCGAAATAAATCCGGAAGAATTTATTAACGGAATAATAAGTGCAAATACAACAACAATAATGACAAACTGTGGAAATTAAAAAATATATGTTATGAAAAAAATTGAAGAGACACCTTGGCAAGGGTTGTGGACCGGTTCCTATTAGACTGGAGTTTAATAGTGCTTGGCTATCTATTAAATATATAATATGCAAGCTTGGCAACATTTTCTTGATAGTTGTTGTCAAATAGCACTGAGAAAGAGTTGTTTTTATAGTAGGCTGCAAGAGTTCTCGGAGAAACAAATTCTATCTCTACCCTGTCATAGCATTGAATTAACCCTTCGAGCTTAAACGAAAACGTAGAGGAAGAGAACCTCCCCTTTGGTTGTCTTGCGATAATAGCAATAACATCAGGGTTTATGCTGTTGAAAAAGGTATATATGGCAGATTGAAAACTTCTGATTTGTCCATTGTCCTGATCATCTTTAATTTCAAGATATTTGAAATTTCCTGTTAAATTGATATAAGCCTCCTGACTGTCTTGTTCTAACGCAAAACAGGTAACTCTTTTTTTATCAATTTCTATCCCTATTACTCTCATTGTTTAAATAGCCGTTTAGCTTACTCAAAGTTGCAAACATTCACTTCGAAACACTTTATACTTTTTTATGTTTTTTTTATATTCTTCCCATATTTAGGGGACACCTTGGCAAGGGTTGTGGCATGTAATTTAAAAAACGAACTAGTGTTTCATCTGCTTTTTTGTAGAGAACAATGTTGTGTAATTTTATTCGTTAAGAAAGAATAATTATTGATATTTGTAAATAGATCAAACTCTACTATGTTTAGTTCAGAAGTATCTACATCTTAACTGAAGTGTGGTAGATTTATAAGATGAACACAATGACAGGTATTATGAAAAAAATTTTAATTCTATCTATTCTATCTCTACTGACAACTTACGGCAGATGTCAGGTAACTATGGAGTCTCTTTTAAAGGAGATGGTCTCGGCAGAGTCTTTAGCAAAGTTTCCTTCGCCTGAGTTTAAGTTACTGCAGTTTAGCAGTTATGACAGGATAAGTGTTTCTGCAGATGAGCCAGGGTGGTTTGCCAATTTCGATCTCTCAAATTTCATACGAGTAGAGAGAAGAGAGGGTAGAAGGGAGTTTGTCCTCTTTGATCACCAGGGAGCGGGTGCTGTTGTAAGATTCTGGATGACATTTGCCGGAATTCATCCCGGTGAGGGGGTAATGAGGATATATATTGATGGATCTGAGATACCTGCTGTACAAGGCAGCCCTTTTGAACTGATAAGTGGAGGTAAACTTGCACCTGATCCTTTATCGTCTTCTGTGCCAAAAAGTTACAGATACGACAGACGAGGGCACAATTTGTATCTGCCAATACCTTACTCTCTAAGCTGTAAGATTACTTATGAGAGTGAGTTTGTAAAGGAGGAAAATGCCGGTTTTGGAGGTGAGAATGTCTATTACAATATCAATTACAGAGAGTATCCTGCCGGAAC
>JAUYTB010000056.1 GCA_030695305.1 Bacteroidales bacterium | reverse complement strand
TTAACCTCCTTTTTTTGCTCTTGGATGAGCGGTTAAAAAAATCTTCTTTAGGTTCTCAAAAGAGTTATGAGTGTAAACCTGAGTTGCTGCAAGGGAGGAGTGTCCCAGTACCTCCTTTATGCTGTTCAAGTCTGCGCCGTTATTCAATAGATGTGTAGCAAACGAGTGTCTTAATATATGAGGAGTTTTTCTCCCGGTAATACCTTTTGAAAAGGATAGCTCTCTTGCCACTATCTTATTAACAAATGAAAGATACATTGGTTGTCCCGTATCGGTAAGAAATAATCTGTTTTCATTATTTTCCGGATAGTATTCATTGAGCATTAAGAGATAGCTGTTCAACTGAGGAACAAGGGATCCGGGAATTGGAATCTCTCTGCTCTTCTCCCCTTTTCCGGTAACCCTAAATATTGATCTTGCCCTGTCCCAGTCGGAGATCCTCAGAGATGCAAGCTCTGCTCTTCTCATGCCTGTGCAGTAGAGAGTACTCACGACAAGTCTATCCCTTAACGCAAAGATATCTCCTTCATCAAATTCACCGGAAAAATAGCTCTCAATTGCAGTGGTTGTATAGAATTCCGGCAATCTTTTAGACTCTTTAGGCCTCTGTACCCTCTTGACCGGATTTGCTTTTAAAATACCTCTCTTTACAAGATAGTTACAATAACTACTTATAGCCGAAAGCTTTAAGTTTATTGTTCTGGAACTGAGCCCCGATTTCATGGATTCAGCAATAAATGCCCTAATTTGAGCCGGAATAAGCAGATTTGTCTCAGTCTCATCTTGAGCAGGTGAGATGAAGTTGTACAGCTCATCTATGCTCCCCTTGTATATCTCCAGCGTGCGTGGGGAGTATCTTCTGTTTATCTTCAGATATTCTATAAACGTCTCGCTACTTCTCATAATTTGACTCTAATTTAACAAAAAAATCTCAATAAAAAAAGCTGCCAGAACTAACTGACAGCTTTTACAAAATTTATCTTATAAGATTACTCTTCGTTAAGACGCAGATTTTGAACGTAAACTGCTTTCTTAACTTCGTCTCTTCTTTTTACTGAATTCTTAACGAATGTCTTTCTGCTCCTCAACTCACGGATGGTTCCGGTCTTTTCGAACTTACGCTTAAACTTCTTAAGCGCTCTTTCAATGTTTTCACCCTCTTTAATTGGCACTATGATCATATCGTATACACCTCCTTTTGTTGGGCTGCAAAAGTAGTAATTTTTTTCATTCCCTACAAAAAATCAGACTTTTTTTATTAGTTTTGCATCCCATTAATAATAATGTTGTTATGATTAATCCTTTTCATAGTCAGATATTACAGGGAATACCGGATAAACCTCCTGTGCCAAAGATATGGGATTCCTCTATTAACCATGCTCCAAAGAGAAAAGATATTCTAACTTTTGAAGAGAAGAAGTTGGCATTAAGAAATGCATTACGATATTTCCCTGCAAAAGATCATACTATTCTAGCCCCTGAATTCGCAGGAGAGCTAGAAGAGTACGGACGTATCTATATGTACCGCTACCGTCCTGACTACAAAATAACTGCCAGATCAATCTATGATTTTCCTCACAAATCTATACAAGCTGCGGCAATAATGCTTATGCTCAGTAATAATCTTGATTATGCTGTAGCGCAACATCCCCATGAACTAATAACATATGGAGGCAACGGTGCTGTATTTCAAAACTGGGCTCAGTACCTGATAACTATGAAGTACCTCGCAGAGATGACGGATGAGCAGACTCTTGTTCTCTACTCCGGACATCCTATGGGTCTATTCCCTTCACATAAAGATGCTCCCAGAGTAGTAGTTACAAACGGGATGGTTATACCCAACTACTCCTCTAAAGATCACTGGGAGAAGTTCAATGCACTGGGTGTGTCGCAATATGGGCAGATGACTGCAGGCTCTTTTATGTATATTGGGCCTCAAGGCATTGTCCACGGAACAACAATAACTTTGCTTAATGCTGCAAGAATGAGGAGCAGCGAATCTGCCGGGGAGACTGGCGGGAAGATTTTTGTCAGTTCAGGCTTAGGAGGGATGTCGGGTGCTCAACCAAAGGCAGCAGTGATTGCCGGAGTGGTTGGAGTGGTTGCAGAGATTAATCCCAAGGCTGTCCATACAAGACATTCACAGGGTTGGGTGGATGAAGTCTATACCAACCTGGATCAACTTATGGCCAGAGTTGTAAGTGCCCGTGATTCCAAAGAGGCAGTATCTCTTGCATATCAAGGAAATATAGTCGATTTATGGGAGAAATTCATAGAGTCGGGTATTAATGTAGACCTTGGCAGTGACCAGACATCACTTCATAATCCATGGTCCGGAGGGTACTATCCTGCAGGGTTCTCATTTGAGGAGTCAAACATAATGATGGCAGAGGAGCCGGAGAGATTCAAACAGGAGGTAGAGTCAACTCTAAGACGACATGCTGATGCTATTAATATTTTATCAGATAGGGGCATGTACTTCTTTGACTACGGAAATGCTTTTCTGCTTGAGGCATCAAGAGCAGGTGCCAATATTTTAAATAAGGATGGTAGCTTTAGATACCCTTCTTATGTTCAAGACATTATGGGGCCACTCTTTTTTGATTACGGATTTGGTCCATACAGATGGGTTTGTACATCTTCCAATCCGGATGATCTCAATGTTAGCGACTTGATTGCAGCAAAGGTACTGGAGGAGATATTGACTCAGGCACCAGAAGAGATCTCCACGCAACTTTCAGATAATATCCATTGGATAAAAGAGGCGCAAAAGAACCGTTTGGTGGTGGGATCTCAGGCGAGAATACTATACGCCGATGCAGAGGGGCGAATTAAAATAGCTCTTGAGATGAATAAAGCAATCAGAGATGGCAGAATATCTGCGCCTATTGTACTCGGGAGAGATCACCATGATGTATCAGGAACTGACTCCCCATACAGAGAGACATCAAATATCTATGATGGATCGGCATTTACAGCAGACATGGCTGTTCAGAATGTCATCGGAGACTCATTCAGGGGTGCCACTTGGGTATCAATACATAACGGAGGGGGAGTCGGCTGGGGAGAGGTTATCAACGGTGGCTTTGGAATGGTTATAGATGGCAGTGAGGAGTCAGAGAGAAGAATTATAAACATGCTTCACTGGGATGTAAACAATGGAATATCAAGAAGGGCCTGGGCAAGAAACAGAGCTGCTATGTTTGCGATAGAGAGAGAGATGGCCAGAACTCCTCTTTTAAAAGTTACGCTCCCCTCAATCGCCGACGACAGTTTAATAGACCTGACCGCTGATCATTTTTTCCACGTCAAATCCAAGAGTTGAGGCATATGCCTTTAGCTGCTCAACTATCTCCGGATCTGGTTTTCTCTCTCTTGAGAGGATCCAAAGAAACTTTCCTCCGGGATCCCCTACCAGAGCATGGGTGTATTCCGGATCTATCTTTAGAATCCAGTAATCCCCCGAGAAGGGCCAGAAGAAACTGACTTTAAGCTTTGACGGCTCCTTTGGATCGGGAACCCAAGCCTTTCCTTTGGCCTGTTTAATTCTGCTTCTGTCTTCAATAACCCTGCCCTCGTTGGTTACTATCACCCTGCCATCGTCTGTAAGCTCATAATGTGCGGTAATATCTTCCAGCCCCTCTTCAAATTTATTAGGTAGTCTGTATATTTCATACCATTTACCCATATATTTTTCCAGATCAAACTCCTCTGCCGAGTCAAGTGCAAGATAGGCGGTAGAGCATGATACTGCAAAAAGGGTAAATAATCCGGAGATCAATTGTTTCATTATATATTATGATATTTAATGCTATTAACTTAAAAACAAATGTAATTACAAATTCCATACCGAATATACAAAATATTATCAAGTGTACCATTTGTTACAACTTTTAAAGAGCATAGCAACTACTTTTGTTCCATAATCAAAAAATAAACTATAATAGAAGATAGATATGAAAAGAAAAGTAATAAAAATTGATGAGGATCTTTGCAATGGATGCGGAAACTGCGTTGAGGGCTGCCATGAAGGAGCTATACAACTAATAGACGGTAAGGCGGTTATGGTTAGCGATCTCTATTGCGACGGGCTGGGAGCATGTATCGGCGAGTGTCCTGTAGGTGCTATAGAACTGATTGAAAAAGAGACAGAACCATATAATGAGATCGCAGTAATGGAGAGGATATCACAAAAAGGAGAGAAGGTAGTTCTGGCTCACCTTAAGCATCTTAAAGATATGGGTGAGATGGGATGGTATAACGAGGGTGTTGACTGGTGTAAAAAAAATGGATTCAAGATTGATCTCTCACAAATAGAGGGTGAGACACCAAGGGCAGCTGCTCCCGAAAAGAGAGAAAATCTGGCCTGCGGATGTCCCGGATCTATGGAGCAGGATTTCCGGAAGAAAAATATTACAAACTTTGCGGCACCTTTAAGAGCCGAACCAAATACCGACTCATTTAATGGTGGAATAAGCGGCATATCCCGACTTGAGCAATGGCCGGTTCAGCTGCACCTCCTCAACCCAAATGCCGGATTTTTACATAAGAGCGACCTTCTGCTTGCATCTGACTGCTCGGCATTCAGCCACGGATCATTTCATGAAAGTTTCCTTAAGAACAGGAGTCTTGCAATTGCTTGCCCCAAACTTGACACCACAACAGGCAGTTATATAGAGAAACTATCTGTAATGATAGACCAATCTATGCTAAATACAATTACTGTGCTAATGATGGAGGTTCCATGCTGCAGTGGTCTGCTTACCATAGCAAAACAGGCAAGAGATAGAGCTGCAAGAAAAATTCCGGTAAAGTCAATGGTTCTATCACTTCGCGGAGAGATACTTAGCGAAGATTGGGTATAATAGACTCAATTTTAGGTATAGGGTCAGGCCAGCAATAGAGGAGCAATGATTGACTCCATCTCATCAAATGCCACTCCCATTACCTCGCCTGCAACTCCTCCTTCTACACCTGCTAATTTTCCGGCATCCAGCCTTGATATCTTGACTCTTCCATCCGATGTTTCGTAAATAGATATACGACAAGGCATTAACGAAGAAAATCGTCTCTCACTGTCTCTCTCTAAGATCTTCACAGAGAGAGACGATTTACATACCTCAATAACAGAGACAGGCAAAACTTCAAAGCCCTTATTACGAAGTATATCATTAAGGTTATGCCTGTGAAGCACACTCCAACCGGCTGCAATTACTGCATCTTCCAACAACTTAACAGTAGTGTTAAAATCGTATCTGCTATAGTTTTCTACAAACATATATCTCTGGGTTTATCGGTTATTTTCCAATTTTGGCAAGTGGACCTGTGAGCTCAATTTTATCTGACTCAATCTCATCGAGCATTTTTAGACCCTTTTCTGTTAGAGAGAAGTACATCTGTCTTCTATCCTCCTCTCCAAGATCTCTTTCTATAAAACCTTTATCTTCAATAGATCTAATTAGTTTTGATGTATTTGAACATGTAAGGTTTATCTGTTTTGCTATCTCCACGGAAGAGAGTCTCCTCTCTTTAAGCGAGCAGAGAACCATCCCTTCATTAAGGCACATTCCGTTAATCTTGTGAAACTCAGCCTCAAAATCACTTATAGAGCGACAGATATCTCTTATTATACAAAGTTTCTTCATTGCCATTTATGACTATTTTAAAAGTACTGAATCAATAAATCTTTTCAGGTCCTCTTTGGGAACAGCACCCTGTGCAACCTGCGGCTCTCCGTTAATGGGAATAAATAGCAGTGTAGGTAGCGCTCTTACCCCAAAAGCTGCGGCAATCTCTCTCTCTTTTTCGGTATCTACCTTATAAATATATAGTTTACCGTCGTACTCTGCAGCAAGCTCTTCCAGTACAGGAGCCAGTTTTCTGCAATATACACACCAGTCGGCATAAAAATCTATGATTGATGGTTTGTCTCCCAGATATTTCCACTCTTTGGTATTGTCAGAAAGATCTGCGACTCTCTTATTAAACTCATCTTTTCCAATAGGAATTACATATTTTTTATTCTCAACTTTGGACTCTAGTTTGTCGGTTTTCTCTCTCTGTGAAGATCTTGCCGAACAGGCAGTAACTGAGCCTGCAATCAGAAGTACAGGAAGTATAGTTTTTAATATTCTCATCTCTTAGTTATTTAAATTTTCATCTGCAAAAATAGACAATATTTCAACATAAACAAATTTCCACAGGAAATTATTTTGCAGTAACAAGAAAATTGTCTTTCTTTGCAAACAATATAAAATATGAAATTAACAATTATATATAAATTAATAACAGAATGAAATATCTTATTATTGGGGGAGTTGCAGGAGGAGCAACCGTTGCTGCCAGACTTAGAAGAGACGATGAAAGTGCAGAGATAATCCTTTTTGAAAGGGGTGAGTATGTATCTTATGCAAATTGCGGATTGCCATACTATATTGGCGAAACAATTGCTATGCGTGACAGCCTATTTGTGCAGACTGCAGAAGGGTTCAGAGCCAGGTATAATATTGATATCCGCACAAAATCCGAAGTCGAAAAGATAATTCCGGGTGAGAAGAGAATTGATATCTATGATATTGAAAAGGGCAGCCGATATACAGAGAGCTATGACAAGCTGATACTCTCTCCGGGTGCAGAGCCAATCAAACCTAAAATTGATGGGATTGAAAGTTCTAAAATATTCACATTAAGGAATGTCCCCGACACTGACAAAATCAAGAGATTTGTAACCCTAAAGGATGTTGAGAGGGCTGTCGTTGTAGGAGGTGGCTTCATTGGACTTGAAATGGCAGAAAATCTCCATAATCTGGGAATTGAGATTGATTTAGTAGAGATGGCAGATCAGGTAATGTCACATCTCGACTTCTCAATGGCAACAATAATCCACTCCGAACTTAAAACTAAGGGGGTAAATCTATACCTGAATGATGCTGTTGAGAGGTTTGAAGAGATCGGAAACAGAGTGGCTGTACATTTAAAGAGTGGAAAAAGAATTGACGCAGAGATGGTTATCTGGAGTATCGGAGTGCGTCCGGAGACAAAGCTGGCCAAAGATGCAAAGCTGGAGTTAGGAACAACCGGAGGTATCAAGGTAAATGAGTATATGCAAACATCAGATCCTGACATATATGCTCTTGGAGATGCAGTAGAGGTGATTCATCCTGTCCTTGGAAAACCTGTTCTTATACCTCTTGCAGGGCCTGCCAATAAACAGGGAAGAGTTGTTGCCGACAATATTGTTTACGGCAACAGCATAAAGTACAACGGGACTATAGGGACCGGTATTGCAAAGGTATTCGATCTCACGGTGGCATCAACCGGAGCAAGTGGAAAATGGCTAAGACGTGAGGGAATTGATTATATACCTTCGTTTACCCACTCGTCATCTCATGCGGGGTACTATCCCAATGCGCTCCCACTCTCTGTAAAGATCATGTTCTCTCCGAATGGAGGAAAATTACTTGGAGCTCAAGTTGTTGGATATGATGGCGTAGATAAAAGAATTGAGATTTTTTCACAAATAATCAAGTCAAACGGAACAATTTACGACCTTATGGAGGTAGAACATGCATATGCTCCCCCCTACTCCTCTGCTAAGGACCCGGTAAATATGGCCGGCTTTGTCGCAGACAATATTCTAAGGGACAGGGTTAAGAATGTAATATGGAGAGATATAGCCTCTGCAATCGAAAAGCAGGACTACATTCTTGATGTAAGGACGGCAGAGGAGTTTGGGCTGGGTAACATAAGCGGATCAGTTAATATCCCTGTAGATGAGTTAAGGGCAAGATACTCACAGATTCCTTCCGATAAAAGGGTAATTATCTATTGTGCCGTTGGATTGCGCGGGTATGTTGCATACCGTATTCTTTCACAATTAGGATTCAAGAATATCTATAACCTTAGCGGTGGGTATAAAACATACTCTATAGCTACAGAAAATATCTCTGTCAATCAGTTCTTTGCCGGCAAAATCGGGTCAGACGATAATCTGGCCGAGATAGATAAAGCGTGTGTAATCTCTGTTGATACATCGGGAATGCAGTGTCCCGGTCCGGTTATGCAACTTAAGAAGAGTTATGATACTCTCCGTATGGGTGAGCGTCTCGAAATAAGGGCTACAGACCAGGCTTTTGGTAAGGATGTAGCATCCTGGTGCAACATTACCGGAGCAAAACTTATCTCTACCGAGAACAGAAAAGGGGTAATTACAGCTGTTATAGAGAAGGGAGAGGCCCCATCTTCCTGTAAGTTTGGAGGAGTGACTACCTCTGATGCTAAAACGATTGTTGTCTTTAGCGACGATATGGATAAGGCGCTTGCAGCATTTATTATTGCAAATGGTGCAGCATCTATGGGTAAAAAAGTTACACTCTTCTTTACCTTCTGGGGGCTGAATGTTATTAAAAAACGTGATCCGGAGAGAGTAAAGAAAGATTTCACCGGTAAACTTTTTGGAATGATGATGCCTAAAGGTGCCTCCTCACTCGGTCTCTCAAAAATGAATATGTTTGGGGCAGGAAGCGCAATGATGAAGATGGTGATGAAAAAGAAGAGGATTGACTCCCTGGAGTCTCTTATTAAACAGGCACAAGAGAACGGAGTTGAATTTATTGCATGTACTATGAGTATGGATGTTATGGGAATAAAAGAGGGAGAACTAATGGATGGGGTAAATTACGCAGGAGTAGCAACATATCTGGAGAGAAGTGAAGAGGCGGGAATGTCGCTCTTTATATAGATCTCCTTTTAACCTATATCTCTTTTTTTACTAACTTTGGTGGTTTATAAATCTACAAAAGAAACAGCCAGATGAAGAGTCTTTCAAAATTTCTCTTAAAAGTCATGGGGTGGAAGTGTGTTGATCCTCCCGCACCTGAACCTAAATGTATTATCCTTGGCGTTCCTCATACTTCCAGCTGGGATTTCGTGATATCTTACCTCTATTATAACTCTATGGGACACACCGCTAGTGTGATGGTAAAAAAGAGTCTGTTCTGGGGGCCGTTGGGGCCGATAGTGAGAGCTATGGGTGGAGTTCCGGTAGACAGAAAAAAGGGGGCTTCTATTACTCTTCAACTGATTAACGAGTTTAACTCCAGAGATATTCTGCATTTAGCCATAGCTCCCGAAGGGACAAGAAAGCCGACACAGAGATGGAAGGCAGGATTTCATACAATTGCAAGAGCTGCTAATGTGCCTGTTTACCTCGGCTATTTCGACTGGGGTAAAAAAGAGGTAAGCAGGGGCGAGAAAATTGAACTAACAGATGATCCTGTTGCTGATCTCAAAAGAATAAGACAGTGGTATAAAGATAAAGGCGTTAGAGGCAGACACCCTCAGAATTTCACACCCGGTAAGGATTTGGAATGATTATTGTTATATTTACACTTTAGTTTATAAACACAGAATATGAAAATACCTGAATTTAGTACATTAAGAGATCTATTTACTTATAGTACAACCAATTTCAAGAACAATACATGCTTCTCCTATGTAAATGGTGATTCTTATACTTACGGAGAATTCGGGACAAAGACCGAAGAGATTTCTGAGGTTCTCACAAAATATGGAATCTCATCAGGAGATAAAGTTGCTATTCTCAGTCAAAACATGCCAAACTGGCCTGTTGCCTATTTTGCAACAACAGCTTACGGGAGAGTCGTGGTTCCAATGCTTCCGGATTTCTCAGAACATGAGATCAGAAATGTTATAGAGCATTCGGAATCCAAAGCACTTTTTGTATCTAAAAGACTTATCTATAAAGTTGGAAAAGATCTGCTCGATAAAATGGAGGTGGTTATATGTACTGACGACAACCAGGTTATTAGGGCAAATGAGAGTGCTGTAAAGGGAGAGATAAAAATCCCGCAGGAGGAGGACCTGGCTTCCATAATCTACACTTCAGGCACTACAGGGAACTCAAAAGGGGTAATGCTAACACAAAGAAACCTGAGTAAGCACCTCTATGCTGCCTCATTGCTGAGGCCTGGTTACGAATGGGATATCTGGCTTTCACTTCTTCCTCTATCTCACACTCTTGAGTGCAGTCTATGTATGATGCTTCCTATGGTAAGTGGATCATCTGTTTACTATATAGAGAAAGCTCCAACGCCTACAATTCTTCTCAAGGCACTTAAGGATGTAAGGCCCACAACTATACTCAGTGTTCCTATGATTATTGAGAAGATTTATAAAAACACCATATACCCTAAGTTTAACTCTAGTCCAATTGTAAAGGCAATCTATAAAACAACATTGGGCAGGAAGCTTCTACATAAGGTCGCCGGGAAAAAGCTGATGGAAACATTCGGTGGCAGATTAAGATTCTTTGGTATTGGCGGAGCCAAACTTGACGGAGTTGTTGAGAGATTTTTATATGAGGCAAAATTCCCATATGCTATCGGTTATGGACTTACCGAGACATCTCCGCTTCTTGCAGGGGCAATTCCAGATAATGTTAAATGGCAATCTACCGGTCCTGCAGTACACGGAGTAACCCTTAGAATTGACAACCCAAACCCAGAAACAGGTGAAGGAGAGATCGTTGCAAAAGGCCCGAATATAATGCCCGGTTATTATAAAAATCCCGATGCCACAGAGCAGGCATTTACCAAAGATGGTTGGTTTAGAACTAAGGATTTGGGAATTATAGACCAGGAGGGCAGACTATATATAAAAGGCAGGTTGACTAATATGATTCTGGGACCAAGTGGAGAGAACATCTATCCAGAAGAGATTGAGTCTGTAATTAATGGCCACGCTATGGTTGCAGAGTCGGTAGTTACTCAGAGCAAAGGGAAACTTATTGCAAGAGTTCACCTGAACCCGGACAAACTAAAAGCTCTTAAGGAGGCCACAGATGAGGCAATAGCTGCTTATTATGAGAAAAAAGAGCAGTTGGTAAAGAGTTTTGAGAACAAGAAAGAGGAGTTTGCCAAGACTAAGGATGAGCTGGTTAACTCCTACGAAGAGAAGAAGGAGGAGCTAATTCAGAGTTACGACGAGAAGAGGGATGAGTTCGTTAAAGCATTTAATGAGAAAATAGAACAGATAAAGAAAGAGATCTCCGAATATGTTAACACTAGGGTTAATAAGTTCTCAAAAATTGCCGCTGTAGAAGATCATCCGGAGCAGTTTGAGAAGACTGCCACCCATAAAATAAAGAGATACAAATATACCGAGAAGCAGTAAATTATGATTGGAAAGGGTTGGTATTAAAATGTAATATCAATCCTTCCAACATAGACTCCCAATGCTCCTGTCTGATTCACTATTACACTCTTGCCCGATCTGTTTGTTATGATAACCGGCTCCTCCAAAAAGGTATGAGAGTGACCTCCAATTATAATATCTACATTTTTACTCCTCTGAGCAAGTATTGTGTCTGATGGCCTCTCAAGTGATCCTCCGTCAAAACCTAAATGACTCAGCACTATAACAAGATCGCATCTCTCTTTTGACTTTAGCCTTTTAGCTATCTTATTAACAACTCCAATTGGATTCTTATATTTGATTCCTGCTCTGGCACTCTCAGGGACATAACCCTTGAGATCTAGCATAACTCCAATTATACCTACTCTCTTTCCGCCTCTCTCAATTATTATCCATGGATCTACCAAATCTTTAAGAGGGCTCTTTGAGAGATCATAATTTGCACATAAAGTTTTGAAATCTGCATTCTTAAGTCTTTGGGCAAGTGCCTCCTGACCATCGTCAAACTCATGATTTCCCAAGCAAACTGCATCATACCCCATTGCATTATAGAGCATTATCTCTACCTCTCCCTTAAACATTGTATAGTATGGCGTGCCCTGGTTATAGTCGCCGGCATCCAAAATAATCACGTTAGGGTGGCTCTCTTTAATACTTTTTATATAGGAGGCCCTGCGTTCAAATCCGCCGAAACCTGCATTTCTTCCGCTTGTTAGCGGCTCTATATTGCTATGAACATCGTTGGTATGAAGGATAACCAGATCCTGACCATTAAGGCATACAGCTGTTATTAGAAAGAGCGAAACTGCTAGGTTTTTTATGTTAAATAATCTCTTAATCATCTCACGTTTTTTATAACTCAATTTTTACTCTATTGGTGATAGATGAAGATACACTCCTGTTCTCCCTGGTGAGTCTCTCTATTTTGTCGACCATAGCGTCCCTTATAAGTATGCCGGTATACTCCACGTTTAAAGCATCTTTAAGTGCCACTACATTATCTCCTCCGCTCATTAGAAAATCTATTGTTACGACTCTGTAAACTCTGGATTCGTCTATCTGCTCTCCGTCTAAAAGTACATCCTTTAACTCTCCCTTATTGATCTCCAACTGAATATTATGTGAGAAGGCCTCAACCCGGTTCCTGGCAAAAGATTCAAAAAGTCTCCTTACCGAGGTGCCCGGTATATCAAGTATCACAATATAGTTTTCAAATGGAAAGATTGAGAAGATATCATATCTCCTTATATCACCCTTTGGCATAGCAGCCCTTAATCCGCCAAAGTTTGTCAGGGAGAAATCCACAGCCTCTTTGCTGAATTCCTCTCCAAATTCAAGAAGTGCATCAGCAGCAAAATTGGAGAGTAGAGACTCCGGACGTGACGATCTCATCTCTACGTCCGATCTCCCTATCACTTGCTGCATCATTCTGTCCATCTCCGGCTTATAAAACTCTATAATCCCGGCAACAACAGGCTCTCTGTTTTTATCCCATGTTGAGTCCATAAGAACTCTGGAGACCCGATAGCTGAAGCCAAACTCCTGCGAAAAAGAGATTAATGGCAGGAGGATAATGAACAGTGCAATCAATCCTCTTTTATAGAAATACTTTTGTTGTGTTTTGCACATAAGCATTTATTTAAGGTGTAGTTAGTACTTAAGCCATTTTATAATCTCTTTCCAGCTTGCCTTTTTTCCGTACATCAATATTCCTATCCTGTAGATCTTTGCAGATACATACGTCATAAAGAGGAATGTGGCAAAAAGAAGAGTAATGGAGAGAGCAAGTTCCCAGAGAGGAACACCAAACGGAACCCTTGCCATCATTACCATTGGTGATGTAAATGGTATCATAGAGCCCCAGAATGAGAGTGCGCTGTCCGGATGCTGAAAAGTGTGTACCATTATAAACAATCCTATGATAAGAGGGAGCGTAACGGGAAGAATAAGTTGCTGTGTATCTGCTTCATTATCCACAGCCGACCCCACAGCGGAAAACATGGCGGCATAAAGAAGATAGCCCAGCAGAAAATAGATCATAAAAGCAAAAAGAATACTGAATACAGGAACATCAGCAAGAGCCTTCATAATATCACCCATAGGAGAGCTCTCTTTTGGCATTGAGTTCATTAAATCATTCATTGCATCATTGCCTCCCGGAGAAACAGAGGATAGCTGCTGAGCAACCTCCGCGCCTTGAGTAAGTTTATCCGGTCCGGTTAGTGCTGTAACACCAAAAACAATTGCAGAAGTGAGAATTATCCATATAAAAAACTGAAGAAGGGCTACAGAACCCACCCCCATAATCTTGCCAAGCATTAGCTGAAATGGTTTTACAGAAGAGATGATAACCTCTACTATTCTGTTTGTCTTCTCCTCTATTACCCCTCTCATTACCATTGAGCCAAACATAAATATAAACATATATATAAAGAAGCTCATAAGGTATGAGATTCCCATGTATATCTCTACCATTCCCAGTTTTTCATCTCCGCTCTCGGTAATAGTGAATGTTTTAACAGATATCTCGGTCCTTATATCCTTAAGTATCTGATCCAGATTGTCTATATTGTATTTTTTTAGTTTACTGTCCTCAATTGCCTTCTGTACAAACCTTTCAATCTGTCTTTTAGCATCCATATTCATCTGTTTGGGAGAGTGTGCACTTACTGCTACATTTCCAAGAGAGTCCGGCGAAGAGATCTCGACTAACGCAAAGAGTGAAGATGGGAAGCTCTTCTTGATTTCATCTGCATCCGCAGCAGAATCAAATTCATAGAGATACTCTTCGTTGCTATTGAAAAATGGTTCACATAGCTCTGACTTATCTATAACCAATATCTTCTGGTCTCTCTTTCCCGATGAGAGTGTCATTATTAGAGAGGGCAAGACAACAAGAGCAGCGATAAATAGTGGTGTAAGAATAGTGGTTAGTATAAATGATCTCTTCTTTACACGAATAAGAAATTCGCGTGATATTATCAGAAATAGTTTATTTGTATTCATTTTTTTTCTCCTTAGCTTACAAGTTTAATAAAGATGTCATTCATTCTAGGGATAAGCTCTCTGTATGAGAGTATATCTATTTCGGAAACAAGTTCTCTTAGAATCACTGCAGAGCAGGCATCTTTTCCAACCTCAAGCGTTGCTCTGTAACCCTGCTTTGTCTCTGTCTGTTCTGTAACCTTAACCATTGGAAGAGATGCAAAACTGAACTGATTTGATGAGCGGTAAATGATCTCTACCTCACTCTTTCCATGATTGCGCCTAATATCATCTAACCCCCCGGTGATTACAAGCCGAGCCTTATCTATCAGAGCAATCTGGTCGCAAAGCTCCTCTACAGACTCCATATTATGAGTAGATAGTATTATTGATGATCCGGAGTCTCTCATATCAAGTATCTCCTTTCTTACAAGCTGAACGTTAACAGGATCAAAGCCGCTGAATGGTTCGTCAAGTATAAGAAGAGAGGGTTTGTGAAGTACAGTTATAATGAACTGAACCTTCTGGGCCATCCCTTTTGACAACTCTTCAACTTTCTTATCCCACCATGCCTGAATACCAAATTTTATAAACCATTGCTTTAACTCTCTGTTGGCATCTGAGCTGCTCATCCCTTTTAATCTGGCAAGATAGAGTGCCTGCTCTCCCACTTTCATCTTTTTATAAAGACCTCTCTCCTCCGGCAAGTACCCTATAAACGCAACATCGCTCTTCTTTATTCTCTCTCCGTTAAATAAAATCTCTCCTGAATCAGGTAAAGTTATCTGATTCATAATCCGTATAAGTGTTGTTTTTCCGGCTCCGTTGGGGCCTAAAAGTCCAAATATCTTTCCCTTAGGAACCGAGATTGATACATTATCAAGGGCTGTAAACTGATTAAACCTTTTAACCACATTATGACAGGTAATCACATCCATCTTTTTTTTGTATTATAAGTTGAAATTAAGCTACAATATTACAAAAAATTAATGAAAATAATGGTTAAGAATTTTTGACAATTCCGGTTTTATTATGTTGTTTCTGATGAGTAGTGAGAGATTTACCCCTCCTTCTCTACTAATTTCTCTAAATCTCACAATTGCTCTTGCAACGTATGATCCTATATATGGGTTGCGGGAGAGCTCCTCTGCAGTTAGAGTCGTAATGTCCCGCTTTTTCACAAATGATGTGTCTACAGATATATACCGGGAAAATAGTCTATATCTTGCCGAATCTATTCCCGGGATATCAAGTAACTGACCGGCATAAAGATAACCTCCGGTTCGAGATCGAAAGTCAAGTATCTTTGAAGCATAGAAGGGACCTATCCCTGGAAGAGAGAGCAGCTCCACAGAGTCTGCCCTGTTGATATCTGTTAATTCTCTCTCTCTGACATTGCTCTCTCCGACATTGCTCTCTCCGACATTGCGCCCGTTAATATTGCTATTTATGGAATTCTCGTTCTGCTTAATGGGATCCTCTTTAACCAGCTTATAATCATTATTTATAACAATATAGTTTTTAACTCTCTCATAGAACTCTTCACTAAGAACATAGATCTTCTTAAGATCCTCTCTTCTCCTGAATACTCCTCCACTCTCCCTGTATCGTGCAATAACTCTTGCCTGTCCATCTGTCAATCCTAAGCGAACAAACTCCTCAGTAGTAGCGTCATTTGGATCGAAGTTGAAGAGTTCATATTTAATGGCAGATCTCTTTTGATGACTATTGCCCTTTTCCTGAGTATCTCTCTTATACCCTATTTTTTCTCTGTTTTTCTCAATATCTCCTATACTATTTGGGTTATTGTCATCTCTCTTCCCATCAACTATCTCCCTTTTATCACTTTTTTTAATATCAGAGAGGGAGCTCTCTTCTGCCTGAAAGGTCACAAATTGTGACTTATCATCTGTGTTAAATAAAAAAATTACTGTTTGGATAAACAGTATAACAAAAATCAGCGTTATAACTCCTGATGACTCTTTTCGCGAAAGTCTCTCTATCATCTTCATATCTCTCTCCTCCTTTTTAAACACCAGAACGGTGCTGCTGTAAATATAGCAAAATCTCCTCAATAAAACTCCAATCTATCTCCCTTTTTTACCCGATACCACAACTACAATCTCCCCCTTTGGCTCCTTTGCAGAGTACCACTGAGCAAGAGAGGCAAGTGTTCCTCGTTTGTTCTCCTCGTGAAGCTTGGAGATCTCTCTCGACACAGCCGCTTCCCTCTCTTCACCAAAATGCTCTGCGAGCTGATTGAGCATCTTTACAAGTCTGTACGGAGACTCATAAAATATCACAGTTCTGCTCTCCTGACTCAGCTCCCGAATCCTTGTCTGTCGACCCTTTTTAAGAGGTAGAAAGCCCTCAAAACAAAATCTGTCACACGGGAAACCAGAGTTAATCAGAGCCGGAACAAAAGCTGTCGCTCCGGGGAGCGTCTCAACCTCAACACCATTTTCGCGACAGTGCCTTACAAGAAGAAATCCCGGATCGGAGATACCCGGGGTTCCTGCATCACTAATAAGAGCGATCTTCATCCCGGAGGATATCTTCTCAATAATTCTCTCAATGCTTTTATGCTCATTATACTTATGGTGCGACTCCATATGAACACTTATCTCATATTTTTTAAGTAGAAAAGAGCTGGTCCTTGTATCTTCTGCAAGAATCAGGTCTGCCTCCTTCAATACTCTTATGCCTCTAAGGGTAATATCTTCGAGATTGCCTATGGGTGTAGGTACTATATAGAGCTTAGACATTGTATCTTCTTCTTAGGAGCATGTAGAATCTATAAACGGCAGATGACTCCTCATCCCATGAGGGGAATGCATTTCTGGTATACTCCAGCGCCTGGGCAAGAGTTTCCATCTCATTTAGCTTTTGGATACTAAGCTTGAACTGCTCCTCATCAGAGGCAAAAAGTTCCTTTATAAAGTAGATTTTATCATTGAGGGTTACTGCCATATGAAGATCGCTAACCCTTGGCCCCGGAATATCCTTCATCCACTCCGGTTGTGATCCTTTTACAATCTCAAAAAGAGGCCTCCTCTCTTCTATAAATTCAAATTCCATCTCCTCCTCTCTGTTTTTGGACTGATTGCCAAATAAATCACTCTCAATTATAGTGCTCTTTCTATCCGGGTCAGGAATCGCCTTGATCTCTTCTTTGAGATTTTGTGTTGTTTTACTGTTTTTTTCCTCCTCCTCTATGGGTTCGGTAAGAGTTACACTAGTTTTATCTTTAGATTTATAAAGTTCCGGAACAATTGATTTTGAGAGATTCAGACTTAGATCCGAGACCGATCTCCTTAGCTCAGCCATACTCTGGTTAATAGCTCTCAGTTCACCATCTCTTTTTGAGTGAATCATCTCTGCCTCTTCTCTAACCTGTCTCACATAGTTTCGCTCTTGCTCAATTCTAAGCGTGTTAAGTTTATGAATTATCATAGATCCACTCATAAGAAGCTCCTCCCATTTTATATGAGAGATCATCTCTGTTTCGCTCAGAGATTGAATGTCTTTTTGTAACCCGTCAAGTATGATTATAATTTCTGAAATTTTATTGTCATTTAGCATCTCAACTTTTTTATCTTTGCATATCACAAAAGTAATCAAAATGTTTCTTGAAAGTGCAAAAAAAGCCGGCTGGATAGAGGTCATATGCGGATCTATGTTCTCCGGAAAAACAGAGGAGCTGATAAGACGGCTCAAGAGGGCAAAATTCGCCAATCAGAGGGTAGAGATCTTCAAACCTATGATTGATGTCCGTTACTCCGTTGCAGATGTTGTCTCACATGATGCCAACAGCATAAGGTCTACACCGGTAGAGTCATCTTCTGGCATTCTGTTCTATACTACAGATATAGATGTTATTGCAGTTGACGAAGCTCAGTTTTTTGATTCAGGCATTGTTGATGTGTGCCAGCGGTTGGCTTCCGGTGGGGTTAGAGTAATAGTAGCCGGACTTGATATGGATTATCTGGGGAAACCATTTGGTCCGATGCCTGCCCTTATGGCTGTTGCAGAATATGTCACAAAGGTTCATGCAATATGTGTAAGATGCGGCAACCTGGCCCACCACTCACATCGACTTACAAAAAGCGACAAACTGGTCGTGCTGGGAGAGAAAGAGAGCTACGAACCAATTTGTCGCCACTGTTTTAACGACCTTACCGGGGTAAAATACTGACTATCTTACCTTTTTGACAGCAACAGTATTGCCTTTGTGCACAACATTAACTTCCAGAGAGGTTCCTGTATAGGAGAATAGAAGTGTCCCATCAGGATTCAATTTAAAATCACCGGTTATCTCAAAAGTTTTTGCACAAGACATAGATCCCGTAACAGACACCAGAGAGTCATTGAAGGTTACAATTCCTCCCATATTTACAATATTACTATCATTGATAGTTATAACTGCAGTAAAGGTTGAATCTGCGTTATACTCTATCTCAATAGGGGCAGATAACTCTTGAATAACAGTGTTACCGGAAGAGTCAATCATTGTTATCTCAATAGCATTTGACCCACTCCAGACACCTGTCAGTTTATCCGAAAGCGAACGCTCTCTTGTTGCACAGGAAGCAACTGCTGCAACTACAGTAATCAATACAATTAATGATTTAAATTTCATACTGATAATAGTGTTTATTTATAGGTAATTTTAATTGCAAATTTAGAAAGTTTTTAAATAAGAAAAGTTAATTTTTAAACAATTTGTAGCTTTGTATTAAAAATAAGATAATAATGAGACATGCTCAACTGAGAATCAGCAGGAAAAATCTATTACACAACTACTCTTTTTTTCGCTCAAAGATCTCATCTTCAACAAAGATGCTTATACTTGTTAAGGCTAATGGGTATGGGCTTGGAGATGTTGAAATAGCAAAATTGACCGAAGAGTTTGGTGCCGATTACCTGGGAGTTGCATTCCCTTGCGAAGGCATAAAGTTGAAAAAAGCTGGCGTCAGGCTTCCAATTATTATTCTCACTCCCGGCAGTGACAATTTTGATGAACTTATCAAATACAATCTAGAACCAAGCATCATCAATCCTCAATCTGCAAATCAGATGGCTGAGGCCTTGAAAAGAGCCGGTTTAAATGAATACCCTGTTCATCTTAAACTGGATACAGGTATGCAGCGTGTGGGTTTTGACATAGAGATGCTCAGCGAGATTAAAGATATAATAGCCAACAATCCTTCACTCAAAATAAAATCCATATTCTCACATCTGGCTGCTGCAGACGAGCCGCAACATGACAGTTTCACACGTGAGCAGATAGAGATTTTCTGCTATATGGCAAATGAGATCTCATCCTCACTATCCTATTTGCCCATGCGTCACATCCTCAATTCATCCGGCATAGAGCGCTTCGCTTATGCTCAGATGGATATGGTACGACTCGGGATAGGACTCTACGGAACAAGTTATGTAGATGAGACTCTTTTACGGCCGGCTGCCTCATTTGTTGCACCTGTTATTCAGGTTAAAAATGTCACTTCTGGTTCTGTAGGTTACGGAAGGCACGGGAAGGTAAACGATAGTGTAAAAAAAATCGCAACTGTTCAGTCGGGATATGCAGATGGTGTTGACAGACATCTAGGTCGGGGCAAAATCAGCTTTATGGTAAACGGAGTTTTGGTTCCAACACTAGGCAATATCTGTATGGATACATTTATGTTAGACGTAACGGGGGCAGATGTTGAGCCCGGAGACGAAGTAACTATCTTCGGTAATAATCCTCACCCCTCCCATCTTGCTAAAAGATTAAATACAATAAGTTACGAAATCCTCACATCAGTCTCAACCAGAATTGAGAGAGTTATAACAGATTAGCTTTGCTAAAGTTCCCAACGTACTTAAACGCCACATTTTCAGCTAATATCTATGCAATCTCTCGGTTTTTTGCATAACGCAGATAATCAAATGCAAAATTTTCACAGACCGCATTCATCTCAGAGTTATAGTGCCAAACATCGGATTTTAACCTACTTACACTAAATACGCAATTAGTGATATTTCCCTGATATTAAGCATATTGGCACTAGTACTCTGAGATAAAACTCTGCCAAAGCGCCTCCCCACGGGCTGCAAATAAACCCTTAGCACAAGTAGGGCAAACTCAGCCGCCGGCAATTCCTTACCTAAGCAAATCTCACAGCAGGATTATTCTTACCCAGCCGGCTAACAAACAACCCCTAATCACAAGTAGGGCATACTCAGCCACCGGCAATTCCTTACCTAAACAATTCTCACAGCAGGAACGCCAATCTTCCCACGGGCTGTAAATAAACCCTTAGCACAAGTAGGGCAAACTCAGCCACCATTAATTCATTTCCCAAGCAAACCTCACAGCAGGATTATTTTTACTCAGCCGGCTAACAAACAACCCCTAATCATAAGTAGGGCATACTCAGCCGCAAGTAGCGAACTTGTGAGCGGATGAGGATTGGACATGCCCGTTGTGATTAGGGGGTTGTATAACAGCCGGCCGCATAAAAAAGGAATGATCTGCTGTGAGAATTTGCGATCCGAGGATGGACGTTGCCCGTTGTGCTAAGGGTTTATAAGCTCGTAACGTGTAAAAGCAGCGTTCCTGCTGTGAGAATCCACATTTGCATGCAAGGTCCACAACCCTTGCCAAGGTCTCCCTTCAATGAGTTATCTTATAGACAAGTTCGAGCAGAATCTCGCCATCCTCTGCCTCGCCTCTAGATGAGCTTTTGCTTTTAGAATCATAGGTTCTAATCAAAGATATAGCCTCCATACACTTTATTAGCGGGTAGTTACGAGCAGCGTGGTCATACTCCGGCAGAAAGTAGGGATTAATCCCAATATAGGAGGCGATCTCTCCTTTAGATGGTTTCAACCCGCCGGTGAATGCTGCATGATACTTGAGAAGTCTGGAGAAGTGCATAAAGATGGCAGAGATTGACAGAACCAGAGGGAATTGCCGTGGAGATGCACCAAAGTATTTTACTATTCTTACTGCTTTTAATGTGTCTTTAAAAGATATTGCCTTTGTAAGTTCAAAGACATTATACTCTCTGCTAATACCAATATTCTCCTCAATATGAATTGTCTCAATCTTTTTAACTCCTCCCGGAAGATTTGTAATAAGTTTTTCAAGTTCCAGAGAGAGCTTTCTTAGCTCCATACCACAATACTCAGTTAGAAGCAGAACGGCTTCGGGAGATATTGAATACCCTTTTGTCTTAAGATATCGCTCTGTCCACTGTTGAGCCATATCCTCAAAAAGTCTGAATGACTCAAATACGCATCCGTTTGCAAGAGCACTCTTATAGAGAGTAGTTCTTTTATCAATACTCTTGTTTGTTAAAGAGATCACAAGAAGAGTGGTTGGCATCGGTTGTTTAAAATAGAGTTCAAGCTTATCAAGTTTGTCCAATGTCTGTGCCTCTTTAACAATTACAACCTGCCTTGAGGAGAGCATCGGGAAGCGTCTTGCCGATTCAACAACTTGAGAAGATGTCACATCAGATCCATAGAGAATAAGTTGATTAAATCCTCTCTCCTCTATGGAGAGAGCTCTCTCTGTAATCTCTTCTATTATTCTGTCAGAAAAATAGGGCTCTTCGCCCATAAGAAGATAGAAAGGGGAAAAGATACCCTCCTTAATGTCGGATAGTATCTTATCAAAGTTTTTTAAACTGGTTTCAATCTCTCTTTTTCCCATGGTATAGTCCCGCTAAATTATGCAAAAACGGGAAACAGAGCAAATTTTATATCTTTGCGGCACAAATAAGATTCAGATGAGGGAGTATGTTTACGATCCGGTCAGAAAAAAAAGAGTTGCACTTACTCCGGAAGAGGATGTAAGACAACAACTTATCCGGGAGCTCTCCACGAATCACGGATACCCTCTTCACCTAATGAGCTGCGAATACTCTCTCTCAATAAATAAACTTTGCTACAGAGGAGACCTTGTAGTCTTTAACAGAGAGGGCGCCCCGGTAATGCTTGTAGAGTGTAAAGCACCGGAAGTTGGGATATCAAAGGATACTTTTTTGCAGATTTTAAGATATAATGTTGCTCTTAAGGTTACATACCTGCTTTTGACAAACGGATTGGATACATTTATGGCAAAGATTGAGACAAAAACCGGGGAGTACACATTTCTTACCTCAATACCAGAGTACAATGAAATTTCTAAATAA
Organism: Bacteroidales bacterium; assembly: GCA_030695305.1. Lineage (GTDB taxonomy): Bacteria > Bacteroidota > Bacteroidia > Bacteroidales > UBA932 > Bact-08. The sequence goes on along the minus strand of JAUYTB010000056.1, from coordinate 723 downwards.
AAAAATATTTAAAATCATATCTCTTGAAGCTAAGAATAGCAATGTAAGAGCCTACGTTATAGGGGGATATGTTAGAGATTCTCTACTTAAAAGAGAGAGTAATGACATTGATATTGTGGTAGAAGGAAGCGGTATAGATTTGGCAGAGAGAGTTGCAGCAAACCTTGGAGCTACCATCTCTGTATTCAGAAATTTCGGAACTGCAATGATTAAATGGAAGGGGCTTGAGATTGAGTTTGTTGGAGCCAGGAAGGAATCATACAGAGCATCATCCAGAAAACCAATTGTAGAAAACGGAACCCTGGAGGATGACCAGCTTAGGAGAGATTTCACAATCAACGCACTGGCATTTAGCCTACAGGAGGAGAATTACGGAGAACTCTCCGACCCCTTTTCAGGAGTTGAAGATCTAAATAAAGGAATTATAAGAACTCCCCTCAATCCCGACACAACATACAGCGACGACCCCTTACGGATGCTGCGAGCAATCAGATTTGCATCTCAGCTCTCATTTACCATTACAGAGGATTCTCTTGAATCAATAAAAAGAAACAGAGAGAGAGTGGAGATCCTCTCTCAGGAGAGAATTAATGAGGAGATTAATAAGATTCTTCTCTCACCCAAACCATCTGTAGGGTTCTATCTTTTAGAGTCAACATCATTACTTGAGTTGATCCTGCCACAGCTTTTACTTTTAAAGGGTGCTGAGACTATGGACGGAAA
>JAUYTB010000054.1 GCA_030695305.1 Bacteroidales bacterium | reverse complement strand
AAAGCTTGATCTTAAAGAGGTTGCCCATGGAGCAGAGAAAAAAGTAAAGATTAATAAACACGTCTCTTGTAAGGCGTGTAATGGAAGAGGGGCTAAATCGGAAGCTGATATCCGCACCTGTGATACCTGTAAAGGGACAGGGCAGGTTACAAGGGTAACTCAGACCTTTCTAGGGGCAATGCAGACTGCTTCTACCTGCCCGACATGTAACGGAGAGGGGAAGATAATCTCTAAACCATGCTCATCTTGCACCGGTAGCGGCCTTGTCAAAGAGACAGAGGAGATCTCTTTCAAAATACCTGCAGGAGTGGCACAAGGTATGCAGCTTACAGTTCAGGGTAAAGGTAATGCGGCAAAAAGAGGCGGAGTAAATGGAGATCTGCTTGTTGTAATAGAGGAGGAGAGTCATCCTGACCTTCAGAGAGATGGCAATGATCTTATATACTCACTATTTGTCTCTATTCCTGATGCCATACTTGGAATGGATGCAGATATACCTGCAGTTGACGGAAAGCTCAGAATAAAAGTAGAGCCGGGAACTCAGTCTGGAAAAATATTAAGACTTCGTGGGAAGGGTCTTCCTGATGTTAACGGATATGGATACGGAGATCTTCTGGTCTATATACAAATATGGACGCCAAGAAAGGTTGATAAGCAGGAGAGAGAACTTCTGGAGAAGATGAGAGTGTCAGATAGTTTTAAACCAAACCCAAACAAAGAGGATAGAAATTTCTTCGAAAGGATGAAGAAGATCTTCTCATAAAAAAAGGTAACATGATAATCCCCAAAAATAGATATAGAGAGATAAAAAGTTTGCAATTTGTGATATTAGCTGTATGTCTGCTTTTTTTTCACTCTGTTGCCAATGGGGATAATCCTCCTGCATCTGTAAGATTCAGGGCTCCACTTGATATACCGTTCTCTCTGTCGGGCAGCTTTGGAGAGTTAAGGGCTACCCACTTTCACTCAGGTGTCGATTTTAGGGTTGGAGGTGTTGTAGGTGCCTCTGTGCTCTCTGCCGGGAGCGGCTATGTATCCAGGATATCGGTATCTCCCGTTGGTTACGGTAATGCAGTTTATGTAGATCATCCGGACGGAAGAACAACTCTTTATGGCCATTTACACGACTTTGCCCCGGAGATTGCAAAATGGGTAAGAGAGCAGCAATATTTGAGAGAGAGTTTTGCAGTCAATCTATATCCTGAACCGTCACTTTTTCCTGTAAAGAGTGGACAGTTTTTGGGCAGGGCGGGCAATTCGGGTTCATCAGGCGGGCCTCACCTCCATTTTGAGATTAGAAATACAGAGGATCAACTCCCTTTGAATCCACTTCCGGAAGCAAGTTTAAAGGTAACCGACAATATGCCACCTTTTATTCAAAGGGTAAGTCTCTATTCAATAATGAATGCAGCATATCTACCGGAAAGGTCCCTTATAAGAAGCTTTACGGGTCAGATAAACGATGTTATTAGTGTTACCGATACATTCTATGTTGCAGCTGCCGGATATGACCGGCAAAACAATACTGCTGCCAAACTGGCTGTAAAAGAGTATAATTACTATCTTAACGATAAGCTGATATTCTCTTTTACTCCAAAAAATATCCCTTTTGGTCAGGGGCGCTATATCAACAGCATTGTGGAGTACTCCCAAAAACAACAGACAGGTCTCTCAATGGTAAAAAGTTGGGTAGAACCAGGAGGGGCGTTAAGGGAGAATATTAAGGTAGAGGGAGATGGCCTCTTTGTTCTCAATAGTGATCAGGTACACACTGTAAAGGTAGAGATGAAGGATGAGCATGGGAATAGATCTGCCTGGAGCTTTAGGGTTAAGGGGGGGGCTGCCTATCCATCAAGTGCCCTTAACGATTCAACGATATTCAAGAGAGGGCGTATTATGCCGTGGTTTATTCCCAACAGGTTCGAAGGGGAT
>JAUYTB010000029.1 GCA_030695305.1 Bacteroidales bacterium | reverse complement strand
CGGTAAGAAGCATAGGCGACGGGGTTGTGATTCAAAGGGGCTATGTTGGAGCAGGTGGAAATACGGTTAAGATCCGTCATAACTCTACCTATACTACGGCTTATCTGCATCTTCATAACTATGCAAAGGGCTTGACCATGGGTAAACGTGTTAAGCAGGGGGAGGTTATAGGATATGTTGGCAGCACCGGGCTCTCAACAGGCCCTCATCTAGATTTTCGGGTATGGAAAAACGGGATCCCGATTAATCCATTAAGAATGGAATCCCCGCCGGCAGATCCTATAAAAGAGGCAAATCGTCAGAGGTTTCTGCTTGAAGCCAACAGCTATAAAAATCAAATAGACTCAATGATTTCATTAAGGTATGTAGATACACTTCTCTATAAATTGGGAATGAGATAATATGATGCTATCTTTGCCGCAAATTAAAAATTAATATGGCGGACGAAAAGGTTATTTTTTCCATGAACGGCGTAGGTAAGATACTGCCCAACAACAATAAAGCAATTCTTAAGGATATCTACCTATCCTTCTTTTACGGAGCAAAAATTGGTATTATCGGTCTTAACGGATCGGGTAAATCTACGCTGCTAAAGATAATCGCAGGTGTGGAGAAGGCCTATCAGGGCGATGTTGTATGGGCTCCGGGTTATTCCGTAGGATTTCTTGAGCAGGAGCCAGAACTTGACGATACAAAAACAGTAATTGAAATTGTACGCGAGGGTGCAGGCGAGGTTGTCGATCTTCTTAAAAGGTACGAAGAGGTTAATGCCAAATTTCTTGAGCCGATGGAAGATGATGAGATGAATCGTCTTATAGAGCTTCAGGGAGAGTTAACAGATAAAATTGAGCACCTTAATGGGTGGGATATAGATTCAAAACTGGAGAAGGCGATGGATGCACTTCAGTGTCCAGATCCGGACGCACTTGTCAAGCATCTAAGTGGGGGAGAGAGACGCAGGATTGCATTGTGCCGTCTGCTTTTGAAGGAGCCGGATGTGCTGCTTCTGGATGAGCCTACCAACCACTTGGATACTGAGAGTATTCAGTGGCTTGAGGCACATCTTCAGCAATATAAGGGTACTGTAATAGCGGTTACACACGATAGATACTTCCTGGACAATGTCGCAGGATGGATTCTGGAGTTGGACAGGGGAGAGGGTATTCCATGGAAAGGTAACTACTCTTCATGGTTGGATCAAAAATCTAAGAGACTTGCCCAGGAGGAGAAGCAGGAGAGTAAGAGAAGGAAAACACTTGAGAGAGAGCTTGAGTGGGTAAGAATGTCGCCAAAAGCACGTCATGCAAAATCCAAAGCGAGACTTGGTGCATATGAGAAATTACTTAACGAAGATGGTCGTGCCAAAGAGGAGAAGCTGGAGATGTTTATTCCTAACGGACCTCGTCTCGGAGATAAGGTTATTGAGGCAATAGGTGTTACAAAAGCATATGGAGAGAGGGTTCTTTTTGAAGATCTCAATTTCAAGCTGCCACCTGCCGGAATTGTTGGAGTAATTGGACCCAATGGTGCAGGAAAGACTACACTTTTCCGTCTGATTATGGGCATTGAGAGTTGTGACGGCGGAACTTTTACTGTTGGAGAGACAGTTAAGACAGCATATGTAGATCAGCAGCACAAACATATAAACCCCGATATCACGGTTTACGAGTCTATTTCTCAAAATTCGGAATTTGTAAAACTTGGAAACAGGGAGATGAATGCACGAGCTTATGTCTCCAGATTCAACTTCTCGGGTGCCGATCAGGAGAAGCTTTGCGGAATCCTGTCGGGTGGTGAGAGAAATCGTCTTCACCTTGCCCTTACTCTTAAAGAGGAGGCAAACGTACTTTTATTGGATGAGCCAACTAACGACGTGGATGTGAATACAATAAGAGCACTGGAGGAGGGTTTGGAAAGCTTTGCTGGTTGTGCTGTAATTATATCTCACGACAGATGGTTTCTGGACAGGATAGCTACTCATATCCTTGCCTTTGAGGGAGACTCCAAAGTCTACTTCTTCGAAGGGAGCTATTCTGAGTATGAGGAGAACAAGAAGAGACGTTTGGGCGATATTACACCTAAGAGATTTAAGTATAAAAAACTGACAAGATAGAGTTAGTAAAAGAAGCTGAGAAGATAGAGTCAGTGTGGAAGGAGAATGAGAATTAAATATCGGTTAGTTCAATCCACCTATTCTCTCTATCACTTAGTTGTAACATCACCTCGGCATATCTTTCAGAACTCTTTTTTAGCTCTTCATTGGTGAGAGCACCGGAACCAAGGGCAGCCTCCAGGCTGCTCTTCTCTTTTTCCAGTTTGTCCATATCTACCTCAACTAATTCAAGTTCACGTTGCTCTTTATATGTTAGCTTTCTCTTGGTAGATGGCTCATTAACGGGTTTGACTATGCTTATACTATCTTTAACTTTCCTCTCCTGCATAATCTGCTCTCTCTCTCTCTCTCTCTGCAACTCCCTGTATTCTGAATACTTACCGACGAAATCTTTTATCATTCCGTCTCCCTCAAATACAAAAATGTGATCTGCAATTTTATCCAAAAAATATCTGTCGTGAGATACAATAATTACGCATCCGGCAAATGTTGCAAGGTACTCTTCCAAAACATTTAGACTCATAATGTCAAGATCGTTGGTTGGCTCATCAAGAATCAGAAAATTTGGATTTCTCATAAGAACAGTAACCAGGTAGAGTCGCCTTCTCTCTCCTCCGCTTAGTTTTTCGACTTTTGTATTGTGGGTTGGATGAGGAAATAGAAAACGGGTAAGAAATTGTTTAACAGGAATAGTACTGCCGTCAGACATTGTTACCACCTCTGCAATCTCTCTTACAACGTCAATTACTGTGTCATTCTCGCCAAAACTGAGTCCGCACTGGCGGTAATATCCAAAAACGAGGGTCTCTCCCCGCTCGATCTCTCCGGAGGAGGGTTGCAGAGATCCTGTCATTACCTCGAGAAATGTGGTTTTACCTACTCCGTTGGGGCCGACAAGACCTATCTTCTCTCCTCGTGCAAAGTTGTATGTAAAGTTGTCGATTGTGCAATACTCATCGAAATAGTGAGATACATCAAGGCAGTTTATAATCTTTGTCCCAAGTCTTGAACTCCCCACGTCAATTCGGATCTTTTGCTCCCGTACAGATTGTTCGGCTTTGCTTTTAAGCTCTTAAAAGGCATTGATCCTGTATTTTGCCTTTGTGGCTCTTGCTTGAGGCATTCTGCGCATCCACTCCAGCTCTCCGCGAAACAGATTTCGTGCTCTCTCTGTCTCACTGTTGAAGCTCTCTATCCTCTCGTCTCTCTTCTCTAAAAAGTAGGAGTAATTTCCTTTATAAGTATATAGTTTACCGTTATCCAGTTCAATAATCTGCGTACAGACTCTGTCAAGAAAGTAACGATCGTGTGTAACCATAAGAAGTGTTGAGCCAGACCTCTTAAGGTAATCCTCCAGATACTCTGTTATCATCAGATCTAAGTGGTTGGTAGGTTCATCCATTATAATTAAATCTGATTCTGAAATCATTAATTTTGCAAGGGCAACTCTCTTCTTCTCCCCTCCGGAGAGCTCTCCGATTTTCTGGTTGAGATCTCCAAGCTGAAGATTTGTAAGAATCTGCTTTATCTGCTGTTCATATTGCCAGCAGTTGAGCGAATCCATTCTCTGGATTGCGTTTTCAACTCTGCTCTCATTCATGGATATAAGTGCGCTCTCATACTCTGCAACTGCCCCTGTAATCTCATCCGATGACGAATATACCTCCTGGAAAATAGTTCTTTCGTTATTAAGTACCGGCTCCTGATCTAAAAAAGCGGCAGAGTATCTGCTTAAAAGCTTTACTTTTCCTCCTGAATCCGAACTATCTATACCGGCAAGTATCCTTAACAGAGTACTCTTCCCACTTCCGTTAGGCGCTATAAGAGCTATCTTATCTCCCTCATTAATATTTAAATCCAGATCTTCGAACAAAACCCTTGTACCATAAGATTTCGAGATCTTCTCTGCCTGCAAAATTGTTCCCATCCTGCAAAGATAATTGAAAAGCAGACCTTGGCAAGGGTTGTGGACCTTACATCCTTTTGTGGATTCTCACAGCAGGAACGCTTTTCTTACACGTTACGGGCTTATAACCCCTTAGCACAACGGGCAACGTCCATCCTCGAATCGCAAATTCTCACAGCAGGAACGCTTTTCTTACACGTTACGGGCTTATAACCCCTTAGCACAACGGGCAACGTCCAATCCTCATCCGCTCACAAGTTCGCTACTTGCGGCTGAGTTTGCCCTACTTGTGCTAAGGGTTTATT
>JAUYTB010000025.1 GCA_030695305.1 Bacteroidales bacterium | reverse complement strand
CAGCCCGTGGGGAGATTGGCGTTCCTGCTGTGAGATATGCTTGGGTAATGAATGGAGAGTGGTCTTTGGCAGAGTTTGATGTAACTATTTAATATAAAAACATTTAAAAATGCCAATTTTCCAATTTTGGAAAACTGCGTTTTTGATCTATCTAATTAACATACAGATACATCAAACTTTAGCAAAGCAGATCTTCCCACGTACTTAAACGCCACATTTTCAGCTAATATCTATGCAATCTCTCGGTTTTTTTGCATAACGCAGATAATCAAATGCAAAATTTTCACAGACCGCATTAATTAGTTGTAATTAAGGTGTATAGTCCCGATGACTTTGCGTTTAGGATGGAGATGACAAGAACTATATATCACAAAATGTGTATAATACAAAAAACTCCCGAGGATCAAAAAACTATGTGGGAAACTTTAGCAAAGCGGTAAATAACTCTATTTAGCCACAAACGGCTTTAAGGTTCACAACCCTTGCCAAGGTGTCTCAAAAAAGTCGTTGCCTTTGTCATCCACTAATATAAATGCAGGGAAATTTTCAACCTCTATCTTCCAGATTGCCTCCATTCCAAGTTCTGGATATTCAAGCATTTCAACCTTTTTTATGCTCTCCTGGGCTAGTATGGCAGCAGGGCCGCCGATGCTGCCCAGATAGAAACCGCCATGTTTTTTGCAGGCATCTGTAACCTGGTTGCTTCGGTTTCCTTTGGCTATCATTATTAAGCTTCCGCCGTGACTCTGGAAAAGATCTACATAGGAGTCCATCCTCCCTGCAGTGGTTGGCCCGAATGATCCGCTTGCAAAACCCTCCGGTTTTTTGGCCGGACCGGCATAGTAGATTGGATGGTCTTTAACATATTGCGGCAGATCTAATCCGGAATCTAACCTCTCCTTAAGCTTGGCATGAGCAATATCCCTTGCAACCACAATTGTTCCGCTTAGTAGCAGGAAGGTAGATACCGGATACTGTGACAAGCTTGCAAGAATCTCTTTCATAGGGTGGTTAAGATCTATCTTAACGGCTCCGGTGTGGGTTGCCTGTATATTTCTTAGCTTTTCCGGAATTAGTCTTGCAGGATTTGAGTCCAGAGTCTCAAGCCATATACCCTCTCTGTTGATTTTGGCTTTAATGTTTCTGTCGGCACTACATGAGACACCCATCCCGATAGGACAGGAGGCCCCGTGTCTTGGAAGGCGTATAACCCTTATATCGTGTGCATAATACTTACCTCCAAACTGTGCACCAATACCCAGAGAGTTTGCAGCCTTGAGCAGTTTGGCCTCCATCTCTAGATCCCTAAAGGCGTGACCCTCCTCTCCCCCTTTTTTTGGCAACTCATCCAGATATTTTGCCGAAGCAAGCTTTACAGTTTTCATACACTGCTCGGCAGATGTACCACCAATAACGAAGGCAATATGGTATGGAGGGCAGCCAGATGTCCCCAGGAGTCTCATCTTCTCTACAAGGAACTTCTCGAGGGTTGCAGGATTAAGCAGCGCTTTAGTCTCCTGGAAAAGGTAGCTCTTGTTTGCCGATCCGCCACCCTTTGCAATAAACAGAAATTTATAATCACTCCCGTCAGCAGAATAGATATCTATCTGAGCAGGCAGATTGTTTCCTGAATTCTTCTCTGTATACATATCCAGCGCAATGGTCTGAGAGTACCTCAGGTTATCCTGTTGATAGGTGTCGAACACCCCATGAGTCAAAGCCTGCTCGTCACCACCTCCGGTCCACACTTTGTCCCCCTTTTTGGCAAATACTGTAGCTGTTCCTGTATCCTGGCAAAAGGGCAGAACACCCTTGGAAGATATATCAGCATTAAGCAGCATTGTTAGAGCAACTGTCCTGTCATTTAAACTTGACTCAGGGTCGCCCAGAATCTTTGCAACCTGTTCGTTATGCTCCGGCCTTAACATAAATGCAATATCGTGCATTGCCTGTTTTGCCAAAACTCTCAACCCCTTTGGGTCAACTTTAAGTATCTCCTCTCCCTCAAAAAAGGCGTTAGAGACATATTTATCTGTAAGCAGATGATATTCTGTTTTATCGGTTCCAAGTGGGAACATCTCATTAAATTTAAACTCCATCTCTCTTTTTCTTATTATAACATTTACTGCGCAGAAGAGTTCTGTAAAAGGAACTGCTTCATAAAATCATTGAGTCCTCCATCCAAAACCTCTTGGGTATCTGATGTTTCAAATCCTGTTCTAAGATCCTTAACCATCTTATAAGGGTGGAGAACATAGCTTCTTATTTGTGATCCCCACTCAATCTTCAACTTCTTCCCCTCCAGTTCGGCCTCTTTCTCTCTTTTTTTCTTAAGTTCAAGTTCATACAGATGAGACTTAAGAATACGTAAGGCGTTCTGACGGTTATCCAGCTGAGAGCGCGACTCGGTGTTCTCAACAGCAATTCCTGTTGGAAGGTGCCTAACCCTTACTCCAGTCTCTACCTTATTTACATTCTGTCCACCTGCACCTCCGGAACGAAAAGTATCCCACTCCAGATCTCCGGGGTTGATCTCAATAGTAATTGTGTCATCTACTGCAGGGTAGACAAATACCGAAGAGAAAGTCGTCTGTCGTTTACCCTGTGAGTTAAAAGGAGATATTCTCACCAAACGGTGAACACCACTCTCTGTTTTAAGGTATCCATAGGAGTAGTCTCCTTCAAACTCTACAGTAACCGACTTTATTCCGGCCTCCTCTCCCTCTATAAGATCGTATATATGAACCTTATAGCCGTTTCTTTCTCCCCATCTAACATACATCCTCATTAGCATAGAGGTCCAGTCGTTACTCTCGGTACCTCCAGCCCCTGAGTTGATTTTAAGAATAGCACCCAAATTATCTCCCTCAGAACCAAGCATACTACGCAGCTCAAGATCATCCGTTTTGGAGATCAGAACTTTGTAGTGATTCACAACCTCCTCCTCAACAGAGCTATCCTCACTGAGGAAATCGACAAGAACATCAAGGTCTTCCAGTAGAGAGACAAGATTGTCATAGCTCTTTACCCAAAATTTAACAGGCGATAATTTTTTAAGAAAACTCTCGGCTTCTGCAGGGTTATCCCAGAAAGCCGGATTAAGGGAGATATCATCTCCCCTCTTTAACTCCTCTCTCTTTTTTGCGATGTCAAAGAGACCTCCCCAGCGCCAAAATCCGCTGACGGATCTCTTTGATCTGATCCGTATTGAACATAAATAATAGGTTTTAATGTTTGGCAAAGTTAGCCAATAATCTGTTAATTTGAGTTAATACTTTATCATACTCAAATCCCCTTGAGAGAGCAAAACGTACCAATGAAGCCTTTAACTTCTCCATATCCCTCCTCTCTACCTCTCTCTCCTCTCTCCCTACCGTATAGGCAACTCTCTTTTTGAGTACAGAGAGTCTCTTCCCGAGTAAAGTTGCAAGCCTCTCCTCTCCCTGCTCCGGAGAAATAGCTGCTAACGCCTCCTCTATCAGCTCTTTCTCTATGGACTTACTCTTTAATGTCCACCTAATCTTTGCAGGCCCCCATCCGGAGAGTGAACTCTTATCACGCACAAAAGCAAAAGCGTATCTCCTGGTATCGATAAATCCATCCTCTTCAAGCGATTTTATCAACATATCTGTCTGGGCAAGATCTAGTTTATACCGCTTCAACTTGGTACGGATATCCGCAGGACAACACTCGCGCATAGAGCATACTCTCTGCATTGCACTTAGTGCACTCTGATACATCTTAACAATTTTTTGGGCTACTCGGCAATAAGCTCCTCTATAAATCTCATAAACTCCTCTTTGTACTTAAGAAAATGCACCCCGGTTCCGGGACCGGAAAAACCAGAATGGATTCTCCTTACCA
>JAUYTB010000024.1 GCA_030695305.1 Bacteroidales bacterium | reverse complement strand
TACAGATAACTTTGAGGTAGCATCAACCGAGCAACAGGTAGAGATGTATTATGAAAACTTCTGGAATGCAGGAGTTTACTATCAGAACAGAACTGAGCAAGATGCAAGCGTAAGGGCACTTGCGCAGCTTAATAACCGTTTTAACAGACACGGTTACACCTTCTCTGCTCCGGATCATACAGTTAATTCACTTACAATAGGTGGAGATAGAGCCGGTAAATATTTTGACTGGGAGGATGCACTTTTCAGGACAGCTGTTTATCAAACATATGACCTCTCTGTAAGTGGTGCTTCTGATGTATCTAGTTACTACACTTCTCTCTCATACACAAAAGAGCAGGGTAGAGTTAAACTAAATGATTTTGACAGAATAACCGGAAGGATCAATATGTCTCAGAAGGTAGGAAAATTTGTGGAGTTTACAACTAATGTAAATATTGCAACAAGTGGTAAGAGCGGTATTAACGATACCCGTGCTCTGGGTAATAACTACTTTATGCAGACCCGCAATCTTCTATGGGGTTTATACTGGCCTACAGACTATGTTACCGGTGCTCCTTGGGAATTACGTTACGGCAGTTTGGCCTACAACCCTCTCTTTTTTGATAATGAGTGGGAAAACACAACTAAAACACTAAGAATATCTGCAAATGAGGCAATGACAGTTAAGATACTGCCGGAACTGACATTTAAAACGTTAATCTCTTATGACAATACAAGAACTCTTGATCATCTCTACTACAGCCCAATCCATTTCCAGGGCTCAGCAGCAAAGGGAACTGTTCGTGAGATGATGACAAGTTCGGACAAACTGGTATCTTCTACAACTCTAAACTACAGTAAGACATTTGCGCAGAAGCATACAGTAGGCCTTTTGGCAGGTTGGGAAGCAGAGAAGAACAACACAGATTTTATGCGTGCAGAGGGAAGCGATTTGCCAACCGGAGCACTTAAAACTGTTGCTACTGCAGGAGTCCTTACAGCTAACGCATACTATTGGGGCAACTCTATGATGTCTGTGCTTTCACGTGCAGAGTACAACTACGACAACAAATATTACGTTTCAGGATCGTTCCGTCGTGACGGCTCATCCAGACTTGGCCCGGAGACACGCTGGGGTAACTTCTGGTCGCTGGCCGGTTCATGGAGAATTGACAGGGAGGAGTTTATGAAAAATATCTCCTTTATAAGCAGCATGAGAGTAAGAGGTTCGTATGGTGTAAACGGAACTCTCCCTTCTGAGAACTACGGATGGCGTTCTCTTGCTACCTATGGAAGTAAATATATGGAGCTACCTGGTGGTGCTGTAAGCACAATTGCAGATCCTAACCTCTCATGGGAGACCAGTTATACCTCTAACATTGCCCTGGAGTTTGGCGTTCTGGATCAAAGAATTACAGGTACAATTGAGTACTTTAACAGAGACTCCAAAGATCTGTTACAGGATGTTCCAATCTCAAGAGTTACAGGATTCAGTTCAACACTACAAAACGTGGGAGAGATTAACAATAAGGGAATTGAAATTGAATTGAGCGGAGATATTGTTAGAAACAAAGAGATCACCTGGACAGCCGGAATCACTGCATCTCATGTAAAATCTACTGTAACCAAGCTTTACGGCGGTCAAGACATCATATGGTGGGATCCAACAGGAGGTGATTCCAGAGTAAGGTTTATCTATCAGGAGGGTCAATCTACATTAGCAATTTATGGAATTGAGTGGGCAGGTGTAGACAGAGAGACTGGTAAAAATGTTTGGTTTATGAACAATACCAATACAGCTACTCAGCCAACAACTGTTAATGGTCGTCCTGCAACATTCCGTCATCAGGATGCTAGTATGAAAATTCTAGGCGATATTCATCCAAAACTTTTTGGTGGCTTCAATACAGATGTTAAATGGAGAGATCTATCATTGAGTGCAAGTTTTACATACAAAATTGGAGGTTATACCTACGACGCTGTTAGTAGAGACGTTGCCGAAGACGGTTACTATTGGGAGAGGATAATGTCCAAAGACCAGTATGATAACAGATGGACACCTCAAAACAAAGACTCTAAGTATCCGATGAGAGCTGCGGTAGACCTTACCGATGCGCTGCAAAGAAGCAACAGGTATATGAATAAAGCAGATTACCTGAGACTTAAAAGTATTACATTAGGATATAATCTTCCAAAGAACATTGTAAACAAGGTAAATATTTCAAGTGCAAGAGTTTACTTCAATGGGGTTAACTTATGGACTTTAGCTGGAAATAAATTATACGATCCGGAGGTCAGCGAATATGGATCGAGAGGATGGGAGATTCCTACAGGAAAAACATATACTTTCGGAATTGAATTTAGTTTCTAATTTTAAATGATGCTACAATGAAAAAAATACAATTATTAATTACATTACTGGGCATTGCACTACTCTCTTCATGCGAAGGTTTTCTGGACGTAATGCCAAGTAATTCAGCTGCAGCCGAGACATCTATCACTAATGCTAATGATGCAAAGGTGGTTATGAACGGCTTAATGAGAAGACTGGCCTCTTCCAGCTACTATGGAAGAGACTTTATCCTGTATGGAGACGCCAAGGGAGGTGATTTTGCAATATACTCTCAGGGAAGGGGTTATGATGGCCTTTATACATTCAACCACTCTGTATCTGTTGGAAATATGGGTTCATACTGGAGTCAGATGTACGATTGCATACTACAGGCCAATAACCTTTTGTTGAATATCAACAAAATAGAGGCTGCAGGAGCGGGCACAACAGCATTAAGTCAAATTAAGGGTCAGGCTCTTACAACCAGAGCCCTAGTCTATTTTGACCTTGTTCGTCTATATGGAAAACCTTTTAATATGGATAAAGCATCATTCGGTGTTCCAATTGTACTTGAGCCACTAGATGCATCTGCTCAGCCTACGCGCTCTTCTGTTGAGGCAGTTTACACCCAGGTTTTAAAAGATCTTACCGATGGAGCTCCGCTTCTTCCTAAGACCAAAGTCAACGGCTTCCTTAACTACTACGCCAATAAGGCAATTCAGGCAAGAGTCTATCTTCATATGGATAGGTATGCAGATGCTTTAGCGGCATCAGAGGAGATTATAACAAGTAATGTTTATGTTCCTTATACAAATACCAATTGGGCTACATCTTGGGCAACTCCTTTCTCATCCGAGTCAATTTTTGAACTTGGAATTTATGCAGGAGAGGCAAACCTGGGTACAGGTTCACTTGGCTACTATCTGCTAAGACGTCTTAGAGTTACAGGAGCTCTTGGATGGTTTATGGCAAGTGACTATTTTCTGAATACATTGAAACAAGACCCGGCTGATATCCGTTATAGTATGATGGAGAGAGATGAGTCTTCAACAACTCGTTTAGGATCTTGTCTTAAGTATGTAGGAGGCCCGGCATTGACAGGAGATAAAGGAACTGCTTCTGCAACAAATATTAAAGTTATCAGATTGTCAGAAGTTTATTTAATGGCAGCAGAGGCTGCTCTTAATCTTCCTTCTCCGGATAAGACAAAAGCAGCTACATATCTTAATATGATTCGTAAGAGGGCACCAAACTTGGCACCTGCTACATCTACTAACATAACTATGGCTATGATAGAGGATGAGAGAAGTAAAGAGCTCTTTGCAGAGGGACACAGATATTTTGATATGCTTCGCTGGAATAAGACAATCGAATTTAATGACGATTTCATTTTCCCTGCAGTTTTAATTACAACAAGGGAGAAGACTATAAACAGAACTTTCTTTAAAGCGATTCTTCCAATTCCGGAAAGTGAGATTAATGCAAATCCAAAGATTGCAGAACAGCAAAATCCTGGATACGGAAACTAATTAATTGTGACTATTTTAAAAGAGGCTGCCCAAACCGGACAGCCTCTTTTTTTTTGTTCAAAAAATTTAACGTCGTTTTCGCGCTGTGTATTTTGTGTGTAGCAGTTTGTGTGATTTCTCACCTAACGGAGAGAACAGGAAGTCTTTATAGATCTTAGCTACCTCAGGGTTTTCATGAGATTTTCTAAGTGGCATTCCCGAATCTTCTGCATAAATTGCGGCTGCACGCTTTGCGCGTATCTCAGGATTGGTAGGGATTGGCTGACCTCCACCTCCGAGGCATCCTCCCGGACACGCCATAAACTCTATAAAGTGATAATCTGCAGCTCCGGAGACTATAGAGTCCATTACGCTCTTTGCATTAACAAGACCGTGAGCTACCGCACATTTTAGCTGTACCCCTTCCAAAAAACTCCACTCCTTGAGGGGATTCTCTATCTTAATTGAGGCCTCCCGAATTCCCTCTATACCGCGTACTGCAGTAATGTTGAGGTTCTCAAATGGTACCTCTCTCCCGGTAACAAGTTCATATGCGGTCCGGAGAGCTGCCTCCATTACACCACCTGTAGAGCCGAATATTACAGCAGCACCGGTTGACTCTCCCATCAAACGATCGAAGTGTGCATCCTCCAGCCTCATAAAGTCGATTCCTGCCTGCTTAATCATGATTGCTAGCTCTCTGGTTGTAAGCACATAGTCCACATCTCTGTATCCACTGTCGTGCATCTCCGGCCTGGCTGCCTCAAATTTTTTGGCCGTACAAGGCATAACCGAAACTGAGACAATCTTATCCGGATCTAGATTACGTGCTTTTGCATAATATGTCTTTACAAGAGCACCGAACATCTGCTGAGGTGATTTACATGTAGAGAGGTGTCCAAGATACTCAGGGTACATATGTTCGATAAATTTAATCCAGCCTGGAGAGCATGATGTTGCCATTGGGAGCTTAACATTAGGGTCTTTATCTACAAGTGCCTGCTTAAGACGGGTAAGCAACTCTGTTCCCTCCTCCATTATAGTGAGGTCGGCAGTAAAGTCGGTGTCCATAACAGCGTCAAAACCAAGTCTTTTAAGAGAGGCAACCATTTTTCCGGTAACTCTTGTCCCGGGATCAAGCCCCATCTCCTCTCCAAGGCCAACCCTAACCGCAGGGGCGGTCTGAATCACAACATGTTTATTTTTGTCTGCAATGGCTGTCCAAACCTCCTCTATATAGTTTTTCTCTACAAGAGCACCAGTTGGACAGTGATTTATACATTGGCCACAATTGGTACATACTACATCATTCATCGCCTTTTCGAAAAATGTTGTAATCTTTGCGTGCTCTCCTTTGTAGGCCATCGTAAGTGCATTTACACCCTGAAGCTCTGCACATGTTCTGACGCATCTTTGGCATCGGATACATTTGCTGTCATCTTTAATTATTGATGGCGAGAACATATCAATGGTGTAATTGTGGAAAGGAACCAGATGAATAAAATCCTGATTCATAATTTTATACTCGGATGCAAGACTCTGAAGTTCGCAGTTTCCGTTCTTGTAGCAACTGGTACACTCGGCATTATGCTCCGACAAAAGCAGCTCAATTATATGTTTCCTGGAATTTCTTACCTTATAGGAGTTGGTAAGTACCTCCATACCCTCTTCGCATGGTGTTGCACATGCAGGAGAGAGTCTTTTCTGTCCTGCTAACTCTACAACGCATACTCTGCAGTTTCCCGAAACACAGAGATCTTTATGGTAGCACAGTGTAGGGATGATAATACCTGCCTGCCGGGCCGCCTCAAGTATTGAGGTCCCCTTTACTATCTCAACAGCTTCACCGTTGATGGTAATTTTTAATTTTTTTCCCATAATAATAAATTTTTGCAGTTTTAGTAAATCATCTCCTCACGGAAGTTTTCTACAATAGAAGAAAACGAGTTAGCAACAGATTGTCCAAGACCGCATTTTGCTGTATACTGCATGGTCTCGGCAAGTTGAAGCATCTTATCTAGATACTGAGCGTTCTTCTCTCCCCTTTTTACGGCCTTGATTCCTCTCAGGAGCTGCTGACATCCAACGCGACACGGGGTACACTGTCCGCACGACTCCTCTGCAAAGAAGTTAAGGTAGTTATCAAGAACATTGAACATAGAGCGTGAGCTGTTAAATAACATCATAGAGCCGCCTGTCGGGAGTGAAATCCCCACAAGTTTCCCCTGGAATCCAATGTTTGTCTCGGCAAATCTCTTTCTTGGAACAAGAAATCCCGATGCTCCTCCAACCTGAACCGCCTTTGTATCGTCATCTCCAAACTCCTCTACAAAATCTGCAAGACTCATTCCAAGTTCCAGTTCGTATATTCCAGGTTTTGGAGTATCTCCGGAAACCGAAAAGAGCTTAGAACCTCTGGAATATTGTACTCCAAGATCGTAAAACCTCTTAGAGCCATATTTGAATATAGTATAGGTGTGTGCAAGTGTCTCTACATTATTTATTACGGTTGGCTTACCCATATAACCGAATGTAGTGGGATACGGAGGTTTGTTTCTTGGTTCACCTCTTTTCCCCTCCATCGACTCAAACAGGGCTGTCTCCTCACCGCAGATATAAGCTCCGCTTCCCATAAAGATCTTAATTGAGAAGTCAAATTTGATCTCCTTGCAGTAGTATTCAAACTCCTTGATTGCTTTGTTAAGCTCCGGTTTTAAAAAGTGGTACTCTCCCCTAAGGTAGATATAACCCTCTTTTGCCCCTGTTACATAACCGCAAATAGCAATTGCCGTTAAAACTTTAAACGGCACCATTGAGAGAATCTCCCTGTCTTTAAAGGTTCCGGGCTCTCCCTCATCTGCATTGCAGATTACATACTTTACATCGCTGGTATCCTCAGCCGAGACTTTCCACTTAAGTCCGGTAGGAAATCCGGCGCCTCCTCTTCCTTTGAGTTCGGAGCTGATCAATTCGTTAATCAGTTCATGCGCAGGACGGCTGATACTTTTACTCAGCACCTCTTCCCAATCATTTTCATTTTTGAAAATGAAATCGGCCCTTTTTAGTTGATAACTAGTTGACATCCGAACCTCCTTCCTCTTTTCTGTTTATATAAGAAGTTAGAATTTCACGGATTCTTTCCGGGGTGAGATCCGTGTAGACATCATTGTTTATAAGCATTGCGGGTGCTTTATGGCAAAGGCCCAAACAGTTAGTCTGAAGCAGAGAGAATAATCCATCTGGAGTGGTCTCTCCGATTTTAATCTTTAACATGTCTTCAATAGCAAGTAAAATTTGCTTCTCTCCTTTCATGGAACAGGTTATGGTTTTGCATACACGAATAATGTATCTCCCCATCTTCTTATAATCCAGAAATGAGTAAAATGTAGCTGTGCCGTACACCTCGGTTGCGGGAATGTCCAGCTCCCTTGCTATCTCTATCATGGAGTATTCCGAGAGGTATCTCTCCTGCTCTACTACGCCCTGAAGAATTGGAAGCAGATTATGCCTTTCACGACCGTGAATATCGGCAAGCTCTTTGATGAGCTCAATGATTGGTTTCATCCAAAATGTGTTTTGGTGGATAGTTTTTGCGAAGGAACCCATTTAAGGGTTTGAATTGTGTACAAATAACCGGGTTACAGCTATTCGTAGAAGAAATTCATCATAGTTAAGTTTTGAATCTCATAACCTCCTTTTAAGGAGTATAAACAAAAAAACACATAAAGTGCCGATCTATTTTCCTGAGTGTAAATATAGGAAAAAAATCACACCCTGATATGTTTTTAGTTAACAAATAGTGGGATCTATTTTAACCCTCGTGGGATTGTAAAGTAGAAATCACTTCCTGTCCCCTCTTTACTCTCAACCCATATTTCTCCTCCATGTTTTGTAACGAACTCCTTGCAAAGAATTAGTCCAAGACCGGTTCCACCCTCATTATAGGTTCCTCTGGTAGAGTAGATTTTATCAATCTGAAAGAGGTTGTTAAGATCCTCTTTTCTAATGCCGATTCCATTGTCTTTTACCTGTATAAGATACATATTATCAATTGCTTTTGCCGAGATTATAATTTCTCCGTTGATTTTTGTAAACTTGAGGGCGTTTGAGATTAAGTTCCTTAGAACAGAGCTAATCATTGCTTTATCTGCATAGACAACAGCACTATCGGAGATTTGCCGGGAAATCTTTATAGATTTTTGATTTGCTGCAAATTCGGAGAGGTCAATTGCCTCGTCGATTAAAAGCGATAACCTAATATATTCCGGACTAAAATCCATCCTTCCTGTTTGAGAGCGAGACCACTCTAATAGGTTAGTAAGAAGATTCATAGCCCTGTGAGATGACTCCGTCATAATGGAGGTGTACTCCTCAAGTCCATCATACTCCTTTTTGATAACCTGTTCATTAAGAAGCTCGCCAATCCCTATAATGCTGTTGAAAGGGCTCTTGAGATCGTGAGCAATTATTGAGAAGAATTTATCTTTTGTGGCATTCAGCTTAACAAGATTTGCCTCACTCTCTTTAAGTGCCTCCTCCATCTCTCTTCTTTGGGTTACATCTGCAATGAACCCCTCCAGATGGTCCAGGTTACCATCTTTTGTGTATATTGCGTGTCCCTGCTCCCAAACCCATTTTGTTTTGCCATCTGCAGTTTCAATCTTATACTCCTCCTTAAAGTTCGATTTAGATGAAACCGCCTCCTGCCATTTTTCCCAAACAAACTCTCTGAAATCGGGGTGAATTATATCATTAAAAGAGAGTGTACTGTTATCTATGAAATCTTTAGGATGGTATCCGGTAATATCAAAACACTGATCACTAATATAGCACATTGTCCATGAATGGTCACAGGCACATTTATAGACAAAGCCGGGAAGGTTATAGATAAGCGAGCTCTTCTCTCTTTCGCTCTCAATTAACCTCTCCTCTGTCTCCTTTCTCCTGGAGATATCCCTCCAGGTTGCAATAAAACCATCCTCGAATTTTGATGCCTTTATCTCAAAAGTTAGTTTTATGGACTCTTTGCCGTAGATGTCTTCATAAATAACATGTTCTTTTTCAATTGAATCTCCATTTTCGACCAACTCGGTATACTCTTTAAATAATCCCGAGGAGCGATGTGCAGGGAGAATCTCACACAATCTTCTGCCAATCTGCTCCTCTTTTCTCATTTTATTAAGTTCACACGCTTTCGGATTCACGTAGTCAATTCGGAAATCAACAATTTTACTGTTTTTATCCCTGATTGCCGAATACATGCCGAATGCATCTAGCAGACTATCTATAGAGCTTTTGAATTTACGTTCATAAGAAATAAGTGCATCTGAGATCTTTTTATAATCGCTGATATCCTGAAATGCTCCGTGTATCTTTATAATTTTCCCACTTTTGTCTCTTACTGCCTCTCCACTTGTTCTTACCCAAACTCTTTTTCCCTTAGATGTGATTATCTCCATCTCTTCATCATACGGGATACCGTTATTTGCACATTTTAAAAAGAGTTCTTTGATTTTTTCTCTCCATTCCGGAGCATAAAATTCAATTCCCTTTTCTACAGAGGGGGAGAAACCGGGCTCTACTTCATGGATTTTAGCTACTATATCGGACCATAGAACAGTGTTTTTCTTTAAATCTACAGACCACCCTCCAAATTTTGCTGTCTCTCCGGCTATACGCAGCAGGGAGTAGCTGCTTTTAATCTGTTCATCTTTTATCTTTCTCTCTGTTATGTCTTTAGCAAAAACAGCGACCCTATCTATTTTACCGTCATGAGAAACTATCGGGTGAATAGAGAATTCGTTCCAATAACCTTCTCTGGAATCCTCGCTTAAAATTGGTTTCCCGGTTCTAATAACCTCTTCTATTATCTTTCTCCTTGTTTCTCCAACATCTTTAGGTAAAAAATCAAAGACATTTTTGTCTATCAGATTCTCTCGCTCTATATTCAATCTATTAGCATGAGCTTGGTTACAATCTATTACCACCCCATTTGAGTCAAGCAGAATTATAATATCATCTGTAGACTCCATTATGGCTCTCGCGTTTGCTTCGGAATCCACTAATCTGTGAACAGACCTCCTAATTGTTGTAATATCCTGAAATGTTACAAATACAGAAACAGGAGTTTTACTATCTGCTTCTATTTGTGGAATTGCATTTACCAGAAGCCAGACATAATCTTTTTTTACCGGGTTATATACTCCAACAATCTTTTCATAAACAGCACCACCTGTGATTAGTGCAGCTTCTGGCGGGAAGTCTTTGGCGGGTAGTGGTTTGTAGAATTCATCTATTATATCCCAGTCATCTCGGATGTTCTTTTTGCTTAGGAAGTCAATTTTTTCGACACCAAGAAGATCCAGAGCCACTTTATTTACATCTGTCATTTTACCATCTGAGTTTTGACAGAAAGCCCCCTGGTTCATATGTTCAAAAAGAGAGCGAAACTTCTCTTCACTCTTTTCGGCCTCAATTCGTTTTAATGTCACTGAGGCCTGTCGTACGAATGTCTCTATGGTCTCCTTGTGGGCAAGATAATCTCCTTTACGCAAAATTAATGCGGCATTTGCATACATCTTCTCCTCCAACATAAAGGCAATGCCATATATTTCCCCAAGTGATATTATGCGTTCAATAGATTTTGAAACAACTTTAGGGATTGTTTTAAAAGAGAGCTCATGAATTCCGTGTTCGAATTTTCTTATATATCCCGATTTTAGATTCAGTATGGAGGAGTCTATTTTGTAATTTTTTCCCGTAGGGTTGAAGCCAAGAGTAGAGACAATGCTATTGAACAAGTTAGGGGGAGAGAAGAATGCCTCTGTTCTTATCACTTGTTGCTCGGAATCTATAGAATTTACAATTATAATTGCATTGGGATTAAGCTCCCTAAGGGATTCTCCAATGATTTTATAGATTGAATTACTTATATCCGATGAGGCAAATTTAATTGCTGTGCCGGAGAGAAAAGCCAACCCATCCAGGGTGCTCTCCTGATTTTGATTAGCCGGTTTCATAAGTAAACTATTTAATATCCCCTTAAAAGTTATATAAATATAAGAAATATATTTAAGATTTGAAATTACTACTGATGCGTTAAATTGCATCTGATTACATATATGTTATTAATATTAAACTATTTATAGTCGTTCTTTGATTTTTTGATTTGAAATGAGTGAGTCATAATTTTGCGGATTCTAATGTCCAAAGATTATGAATTC